>JANMKO010000476.1:0-2155 GCA_031372085.1 Betaproteobacteria bacterium | reverse complement strand
GCAAAGGTCCAGAAATGCAGGTTTGACGCGATTGAATTGCTGCCCCAGATCAGGATCAGCTTGGCCTCGGCGTAATCCTCCAGGTGCATGCCGATCTTGCCGCCGTAGGTGGCGGCCAGCGCCTCACCGCCGGCCGATGAGCAGATGGTGCGGTCAAGCCGCGACGCGCCGAGCTGGTTGAAAAAGCGCGCGGCCATGCTCTCGCCCTGCAACAAGCCCATCGTGCCGGCATAGCTGTACGGCACGATGGCCTGCGCATCGCGGGCGGCTATTTGGCCCAGCCGGGCGGCGATGTCGGACAGCGCGGCGTGCCAGCTCACCGGCTCAAACTGGCCCGATCCCTTGGTGCCAATGCGCTTGAGCGGCGTCAGCACCCGCTCGGGGTGGTAGGTGCGCTCGGCGTAGCGCGCCACCTTGGTGCACAGCGCGCCGTGGGTGGGCGGGTGGTCCGGGTCACCGGCCACCTTGGTGACGCGGCCGTCCTGCACGGTGATCTTCAGCGCGCAGGTGTCGGGGCAATCATGCGGGCAGGCGCCGCGCACGAGGGTGACCGGCTGGGGGGCGGGGGCGGAGGCGGTTGTGGGGGCGGTGGCGGTATTCATCCGGCCACTATTGCACAGCCAACAGCCCCGGCAGGCGGCGGCGCGCAGCAAGCCCGGCGGGCGCCCGACCGGCCCACCCGGTGCAGGCCTGCGTCGTAATATCGACACAGCCCATTGCCGGGCCGCCACCGCCGGAGCCCCGCCATGCAATTGATCGAATCCATCCTGGCCGATGCCGCCGCCATCACCACCTTGCGCCGCGACATCCATGCCCACCCCGAGCTGTGTTTTCAAGAGCAGCGCACGTCCGACGTGATTGCCAAGGCGCTGACCGACTGGGGCATCCCGATCCACCGCGGGTTGGGCAAAACCGGGGTGGTGGCGATCCTCAAGAACGGCAGCTCGGATCGCGCCGTGGGCCTGCGCGCCGACATCGACGCCCTGCCGGTGACCGAGCGCAACACCTTTGCCCATGCCAGCCAGCACCCCGGCAAGATGCACGCCTGCGGCCACGACGGCCACACGGCGATGCTGCTGGCGGCGGCCAAACACCTGGCCCGGCACCGCCACTTTGACGGCACGGTGTATTTGATCTTCCAGCCGGCCGAAGAAGGCGGCGGCGGCGCCCGCGAGATGATCAAAGACGGGCTGTTCACGCGGTTCCCGATGGAGGCGGTGTTTGGCGCGCACAACTGGCCGGGCATGAAGGTGGGCCAGTTCGCGCTCAAAAGCGGGCCGTGTTATGCGTCCAGCAATGAGTTCAAGATCACGCTCAAAGGCAAGGGCGCGCATGCCGCGATGCCGCACCTGGGGGTTGATCCGGTGCCGGCGGCCTGCGCGATGGTGCAAGGGTTCCAGACCATCGTGTCGCGCAACTTGAAGCCGATCGACACCGGCGTGATCTCGGTGACGATGATCCACACCGGCGAGGCCACCAACGTGATCCCCGAGACCTGTGAGATGCGCGGCACGGTGCGCACCTTCACCACCCAGGTGCTGGACATGATCGAGCGCCGCATGCGGGCGATGGCCAGCGCCACCGCCGAGGCGTTTGAATGCAGCTGCGAGTTTGAGTTCAGCCGCAACTACCCGCCCACCATCAACCACGAGGCCGAGACCGACTTTGCCCGCCGGGTGCTGGGTGAGGTGGTGGGGCCGGACAACGTGCAGGAATTCGAGCCGACGATGGGGGCCGAAGACTTCAGCTACTACCTGCTTGAGAAACCCGGCTGCTATTTCATGATCGGCAACGGTGACGGTGAGCACCGCGAAGGCGGCCACGGCCTGGGCCCGTGCATGCTGCACAACCCCAGCTACGACTTCAATGACGATCTGATCCCGCTGGGCGCCACGGCCTGGGTGCGGTTGGCCGAAACCTGGCTGGGCACGGCGCGCTGACGGCGTGGCCATGCCGACAATCTTCAGCGAAGCCGGGTTTCGGTTCATGATTTACGTGCATGACCATGCCTCGGGCACCTTCATATTCTGGGTCATGGTGGCGCCGTGGAGTTGCTGATCGAGCCGCTGGCCTTGCGTGCAGTACGGGGGCCACTGACGAACGCAGAGGTCCGCAAGGTCATTCAGATCGCCCAGGACCGACACGCCGAATTGCT
>JANMKO010000672.1:0-3903 GCA_031372085.1 Betaproteobacteria bacterium | reverse complement strand
TACTCTGACATCACGGCGCAGCGCTGTGCCGAGCGGCTGATCCGTGACCAGACCCTGCTGCTGGAGTCGCGCGTGGCAGAGCGCACCAACGAGCTGCGGCGCAGTGAGGCGCAGATGCGGCTGATCACCGACTCGATCCCGGCGCTGATCGCCTACTTTGACCGCGACGGCGTCTACCGCTACCTGAACCGGGGCTACCACGACTGGTTTGGCCTGGACACCGCCAACCCCGGTGCGGTGAGTGCCAAAGAGTCATTTGGCGGCGCCGCCGACGCGGCCATCCGGCACGAGCTGGCGCGCGCACTGGCCGGCGAGGCGGTGACTTACGAGTACGAGACCGTGGTCATCGGCGGTGCCAAGGTGCTGGCGCGCACCACGCTGATCCCCGAGCGGGGCGCCGACGGCACGGTGGCCGGCTGCTTTGAGCTGACCTTCGACATCACCGCGCAGCGCCATGCCCAGCAGATGCTGGTGCAGGCGCAAAAGATGGAGGGGCTGGGCCAGTTGACCGGCGGCCTGGCGCATGACTTCAACAACATCCTGACGGTGGTCCTGGGCAACCTGGGGGCGCTGAGCGACGCGCGCGGCGGTGACGCGGTGGTGGCCGGCTTTGTCCAGCCGGCCATCGAGGCGGCGCGGCGCGGCGCCGATCTGATCAAGGGCCTGCTGTCGTTTGCCCGCCAGCAGCCGCTGCAGGCGCAGGCCACCGATGTGGGGCCGCTGATCGGCTCGACCGACCGGCTGGTGCGGCGCTCGCTGCCCGAGAACCTGCAACTCGACACGGCTGCCGGCGCCGCGCCGCTGTGGGCCTGGATCGACGCCCACCAGCTGCAGAACACGCTGCTCAACCTGGTGTTGAACGCCCGCGACGCCACCCAGACGCCGGTGCAGGCCGAGGGCCGCATTGGCGTGCACGCATCGGCCCAGGCGCTGGACGCGGCCACTGCGGCGGCGCTGCAGCTGGCGCCCGGGCGCTACGTGCGTATCGACGTCAGCGACAACGGTGCCGGCATGGACGGGGCCACGCTGGCCCGCGTGTTCGAGCCGTTTTTCACCACCAAGCGCGCCGGCCTGGGCACCGGGCTCGGGCTGGCGATGGTGTACGGCTTTGTCAAGCAATCCGGTGGTGCCGTGCACATCCGCAGTGCCGTGGGACAGGGCAGCACGGTGTCGCTCTGGCTGCCGGCCTGCGATGCGGCCCGGCCGTTGCCGCTGCCGGCTGACCGGTTGCCGACGGCGGGCGGCCGAGAGCCCGGCCTGGCCTTGCTGGTCGACGACGACCCGGCGGTGCGCAAGGTGGTGCGGCGCGCCCTGCTCGACCTGGGTTTTGTGGTGATCGAGGCCGAAAACGGCCCCGAGGCGATGGACATCCTCGACCAGACCCCCGGCATCACCCTGCTGCTGACCGACGTGGTGATGCCCGGCGGCATTGACGGCCGCGCGCTGGCGGCGTTTGCCCGCAGCCAGCGCGGCGTGCGGCGGGTGGTGCTGATGAGTGGCTATGCGCCCGATCTGGCGCCCGGCACCGACATGCCGCTGCTGGCCAAGCCCTTTACCCGGGCGCAGCTGGCGGCGCTGCTGGCGGCCCCGCCATGACCAACCCCGCGCCGCGTGCCGGGGTGGCGGCCGGCCGGCCCACCCTGGTGTACGTGGTCGAAGACGACGCGGCCATCAGCCGGCTGGTGGTGGTCGCGCTGCAAGAGTTTGGCTTTGCCACCGAGGCCTTTCGCAGCGGTGGCGCGGTGCTGCGCCGCCTGCCCACCGGGCGCCCCGACCTGTGTGTGGTCGATCTGGGCTTGCCCGACATGGACGGCATTGACCTGGTGCGCCAGATCAGCATGCTGTGCGGCAGCGGCGTGCTGATCCTCACCGGCCGAGGCCACACGGCAGACCGGGTGATCGGGCTCGAGCTGGGCGCCGACGACTACATGGTCAAGCCGTTCGAGCCGCGCGAGCTGGTGGCCCGGGTGCGCAGCATCCTGCGCCGGCGCGCCGGGGCAGCTGGCGCGGCGCCCGGCGCGCAGCGGCGACACGCCGGTTTTGCCGGCTGGCAGCTGGACTGTGCCGCCAACCTGCTGCACGCGGCCGACGGCAGCCAGCACCTGCTGGGCACCGCCGAAACCCAGGTGCTGCGCGCCTTTGTCGAGCGGCCGCACCAGATCTTGACGCGTGAGCAACTGGTGGGCCAGCGTGCGCTGTCGCCGCTGGACCGCAGCATCGATGTGCGCATCTCGCGCCTGCGCCGCAAGCTGGAGGTCGATGCCCAGCACCCCAAGCTCATCAAGACGGTGTACGGCGCGGGCTACCTGTTCTCGGCCACCGTGGTCTGGTCGTGACGGGCGGCTGAGCGCCGTCGGCGCGGCGCTGCGCGCGGGTGCGCCAGTGCATGATGCAGGCACCGCCCACGCCGTCCAGGTGTTGCATGGCAGACATCTTTTTAAGCTACAACGAAAAAGACCGCGACACCGTGCGCCGGCTGGCCACGCTGCTGGTGCAGGTGGGCTGGTCGGTGTGGTGGGACCGCCGCATCCCGGCCGGCCTGACCTGGCGCCGGGTGCTGGCGCAAGAGCTGCAAAGCATGCGCTGCATGGTGGTGTTGTGGTCGGCCACGTCGGTGCACAGCGAGTGGGTCTGCGAAGAGGCCGCCGAGGGCCGGGCGCTGGACAAGCTGGTGCCGGTGGTCATCGACGCGGTGCGCCCGCCGGCCGGTTTTCGAGAGATCCAGGCGGCCGACCTGGTGGGTTGGGACGGCAGCCGCGATTTTGTCGGCTTGCAGCGCTTGCTGGAGGACATCGAGCGGCTGATCGGGCCACCGCAGCGCGGCGCCGGTGTGGCGCTGGCCGGGGCGCTGACCGATGGCCCGCCACCCGCCGCGCTGCCGCCCGCGCCGGTGGTGACAACGAAGGCCGCGCCGGTCGCCGCCAGTCAGACCGTGGCGCAGTCCGCCAGCGCGCCGCCGACCGTGACCGGGCGCGGGGGCGAGATGCCCGGCGCGACGGTTATCGCCCCCGGTACCGCCCCCGGTACCGCGTCGGATACCGCGTCGGATACCGCCACCGAAACCGCCACCGGAGCCTCGACCGCGCCGGCTCCCGTTCCCGTTCCCGCTCCCGCTCCCGCTCCCGCTCCCGCGCCCGCGCCCGCGCCCGCGACCGCGACCGCGACGGCAACCACCGCCACGCCGCTGCGCCGGGTTTCGGCCGGGCAGCGGCCTGCGTGGCTGGCGTGGGGGGCGGGGGCGGTGGTCGTGCTGGCGGCTGGCGTGGCCTACCTGGGCCCAAAGTGGCCACTGGTTCCGCCAGCGGCGCGGGACGGCGCGGCATTGCCCGACCTGCCGCCATCGGTGGCGCCTGTTGAGCGGCCTGCTGCCGCCAGCGCGCTGACTTTCGACACCGGTGCGGCAGCTGACGCCAGTGCGGCGGCTGCCGCCAGTGCGGCGGCTGCCGCCAGCGCGGTGGGCACCACGGCAGCAGCGGCCGCCACCGCCGCCACCGCCAGGTTGGCGCCGGCCCCCCCGGGCCCTGCGGCCAAGCCCCGGCCGCTGGGGTCGACCTCGGCCTCAACCCGTGCCCGCTGCGCCAGCCTGACCGAGCGCCAGGCGCTGGGCGAGACGCTGTCGGGCGCCTCGCAACTGTTTCTCGACAAGGAGTGCCGGCCATGACAGCAAAACCGCATGCCCTTTCAGCCGCCTGGCTGGTGGCGGCGCTGACGGCCGTGCTGGTCAGCGCCTGCGCCGGCCTGATGCCCAGCACCGGCAATCCGGCCGCAGGCGCGCCGGCCAACGGCACGCCTGCGGCCGGCACACCTGCGGCCGGCCGCATGGGCGGCCCGTCCACCGGCCCGTCCACCGGCCCGTCCAGCGGCCAGACCGGGCCCGCTGTGGCCGGGCCCGCACCGCCTAAC
>JANMKO010000662.1:0-7314 GCA_031372085.1 Betaproteobacteria bacterium | reverse complement strand
GAAGAACAAACCTTGCACCGCAAGGTGCACCGGCCCTGGGGCTGGTACGACAGCATCGACCACGGGCCGCGCCACCAGGTCAAACGCATCATGGTCAAGCCGGGTGCCTCACTCAGCCTGCAAATGCACCACCACCGGGCCGAGCACTGGATCGTGGTCAGCGGCACGGCCGAGGTGACCAACGGCGACAAGGTGATCCTGCTGGCCGAAAACCAGAGCACCTACATCCCGTTGGGCCAGACGCACCGCCTGGCCAACCCGGGCAAAGTGCCGCTGGAGATCATCGAGGTGCAATCGGGCAGCTACCTGGGTGAGGACGACATCGTGCGGTTCGAGGACACCTACGGGCGCAGATGAGCCGAGCGGGAGCTTGAACGCTGGCGCATTGACAGGCTTCGGCGCGCGCACCCAGAATACACACTCATCAGTACACACAGCCTCACCATGACCGCCCTCGTCACCCGCGTTTTCATGAACGGCAACAGCCAGGCGGTGCGCATCCCGCAAGAACTGCGGCTGGACGCCACCCAGGTTGAAATCCACCGCAACGACGCCGGTGAGTTGGTGATCCGGCCGTTGCTGGTCAAGCGCGGCACCTCACTGCTGGCGGCGCTGCAGGGCTTTGATGCTGAATTTGCCCAATTGCTGGCGCAAGACCGGGCCGACGATGCAGGCCCGCAAGAGCGCGAAGCGCTGTGACCGCCTGTGAAATACCTGCTCCACACCAACATCCTGATCTACCTGATCAAGAACCAGCCGCAAGCGGTGGCCGAGCGCATTGACGCGCTGCCGGCAGAAGACCAGATTGGCATGTCGTTCATCACCTGGGCCGAGTTGTTGAAAGGCGCTGAGCGCAGCCAGCGCCCGGAGGAGGTCAAGCGCCGACTGTCCGTGCTGGCGCGCACCGTGCCAGTGGCGTTTGAGGTGGACGACCAGCTGTGCCAGCACTACGCCGCGCACAGCGCACGCTTGAAGACCGCCGGCACCCCCATCGGCGGCAATGATTTGTGGATCGCCTGCCACGCCCTGGCACTGGGCGCCACGCTGGTGACCAACAACGGGCGTGAGTTTGGGCGCATCACCGGCCTTCGGCTTGCCAATTGGGCCGCGTAGCACCGTCGCAGCGGGCTGGGCCAGGCACGGGCCTAACCAGCCCGGCACCGCGCGTGATCGTTTTTGCCGGCCCCAACGGTGCCGGCAAGACCACCCATGCCGAGCACATCCTGCGGGCGCTGGGCATCGCCACCTTCGTCAATGCCGACTTCATCGCCAAGGGCTTGTCGGGCCGGCAAGTGGAGACGGTGGCCTTCGAGGCCGGCCGCATCATGCTGCGGCGTCTGCGTCAACTGGCCGATGACGGCCAGGATTTCGGCTTCGAGTCCACGTTGGCCAGCCGCAGTTTTGCGCCGTTTTTGGCCGGGCTGCGGGCGCGCGGCTACCGGGTGTCGGTTTTTTATTTCTCGCTGCGCAGCGCGGGCCTGGCGGTGCGGCGGGTTGCCATGCGCGTGCGGCTTGGCGGCCACAGCGTGCCGGCTGACGTGGTGCGCAGACGGTTTGTGCGCAGCCTGATCAACCTGTTCAACCTGTACCTGCCGATAGCCCAGCAATGGACGGTGTTTGACAACTCGGGGCCTGAAACCACCCGGATCGCCGTCTCGCATAATCTCAAAGACCCCATCGTCCAGGAGCCCGATTCATGGCAAAAGCTTCAAAAACTAGCCAACCGGCAACCGATGCGCCGCTGACACCGTCGCCGCAGGCGCTCAAAAAAGCCCTGCGCGATGGCGCGTACAACGCGCAGCGGGTGGCGCAGGCATTCGGTGTCAAGTTCCCGGTGGCGGCGCCCAGCCGCACACCCACCCGGTAAGCCTGCGCCAAACGCACGACCGCACCTCCTTCGAACCCATGACCCTCCTCGTCACCGGCGGCGCCGGCTTCATCGGCAGCAACTTTGTGCTTGATTGGCTCAAGGCCAGCGACGAGCCCATCGTCAATCTCGACGCCCTCACCTATGCCGGCAACCTGGCCAATCTGGCCAGCCTGGCAGGTGATGCACGCCACCACTTCGTCAAAGGCGACATCGCAGATCGGGCGCTGCTCGACGGCTTGCTGGCCAGCCACCGGCCACGCGCCATCCTGCACTTTGCCGCTGAAAGCCATGTCGACCGCAGCATCCACGGCCCCGCTGAATTCATCAAAACCAATGTGCAGGGCACCTTCAACCTGCTGGAAGCCACCCGCGCCTACTGGTGCACGCTGCCGGCCGTTGAGAAAGCCGCGTTCCGCTTCCACCATGTCAGCACCGATGAGGTGTACGGCAGCCTGGGCCCCGGCGCGCCCGCCTTCACCGAGGCCCATGTCTACGCGCCCAACAGCCCGTACTCGGCCAGCAAGGCCGCCAGTGACCACCTGGTGCGTGCCTGGCACCACACCTACGGCCTGCCGGTGGTCACCACCAACTGCAGCAACAACTACGGGCCGTACCACTTTCCGGAGAAGCTGATCCCGCTGATGATCGTCAACGCGCTGGCCGGCAAAGCCCTGCCGATTTACGGCGACGGCCAGCAGGTGCGCGATTGGCTGTATGTGGCCGACCATTGCAGCGCCATCCGCGCGGTGCTGGCCGGTGGCCGGCTGGGTGAGACCTACAACATCGGCGGCTGGAACGAAAAAACCAACTTCGAGATCGTGCACACCGTGTGCGCCCTTCTCGATCAATGGCGCCCCAGCGCCGCCGGGCCCTACACCCGGCTTATCAGCCATGTGACCGACCGCCCGGGCCATGACCGCCGCTACGCCATCGACGCCCGCAAGATCGAGGCGGAGCTGGGCTGGCGCCCGGCCGAGACCTTCGAAACCGGCATCCGCAAAACCGTGCAGTGGTATCTCGACCATGCCGCCTGGGTGGCCGATGTGCAAAGCGGGGCGTATCGGGATTGGGTGGACAGGCAGTACGGTTGACGCGGGTACCGATTAGCTAAACTTAGCTACACTGCCGGTTTGACCCACAAAACGGGCCTGGCAGGCCGCACCCAACCTTTGGAGCGTCAACCCATGCTCACTGTCAACGTTCATGAAGCCAAAACCCAGCTCTCCAAACTTTTGGAGGCGGTAGAAGCCGGCGCCGAGGTCACCATCGCCCGGGCTGGGCGGCCGGTGGCCCGGCTGGTGGCCCTGGCCGACAACCGGCCGCCGCGCCGGCTGGGCGGGCTGGTGGGCCGGCTCAACATCCCCGAAGATTTTGATGACCCGCTGCCTGACGAGGTGCTGGCGCTGTTTCAAGGCACGGCCGATGCAGACTTCGACCCCCCGTTGCCCGGCGGGCAGGCTTGAAACTGTTGCTGGACACCCATGTTTTGTTGTGGGCGTTGGGCGCGCCGCACCGCTTGCCGGCGACGCTGCTGGCCGATCTGCGCGACACCAAAAACGAGGTGCTTTTCTCGGCCGTCAATATCTGGGAAGTGGCCATCAAAGCCGGCCAGGGTCGGCCGACTTTTGCCAACAATGCCGAACTGGTGGCACAAGAAGCCCGCGATGCCGGCTTTGTAGATTTGCCGGTCACCGCGCGGCATGCTGCGGCGGTACAAACGCTGCCCCCGTTGCATGGCGATCCTTTTGACCGCTTGCTGATTGCCCAGGCGCTTTGCGAGCCCGCCCACTTGGTCACGGCCGACCGGCAAATGGCGCGATACGCCGTTCTGCTACGCCAATTCAACCCCAACCCACCATGACGCCCCATTTACCAAGCCCTGCCCGCCACCGCAAAGGCATCATCCTGGCCGGTGGCTCGGGCACCCGGCTGCACCCGGCCACGCTGGCCATCAGCAAACAACTGCTGCCGGTGTATGACAAACCGATGGTTTATTACCCGCTCGCCACCTTGATGCTGGCCGGCATCCGCGACATTCTGGTTATCAGCACGCCGCAAGACACGCCGCGGTTTGAATCTTTGCTGGGTGACGGCAGCCGCTGGGGTTTGAATATCAATTATTGCGTGCAGCCCAGCCCCGACGGCCTGGCGCAAGCCTTTGTCCTGGGCCGGCAGTTTGTGGCTGGCCAGCCCAGCGCGCTGGTGCTGGGCGACAATATTTTTTACGGCCATGATTTTGCCGCGCTGCTGCAACGCGCCCACCAGCAAACCAGCGGCGCCACCGTGTTTGCGTACCACGTCACAGACCCCGCGCGCTACGGCGTGGTTGAGTTTGATGCCCACAAACGCGCGCTCAGCATCGAAGAAAAACCCGCCGCGCCCAAGAGCAATTACGCCGTCACCGGCCTGTATTTCTACGACAGCCAGGTGTGTGATATCGCCGCCAGTATCCAGCCCAGCGCGCGCGGTGAGTTGGAGATCACCACCGTGAACGCCACTTATTTGCGGCAGAACCAGCTGGATGTTGAAATCATGGGCCGGGGCTATGCCTGGCTGGATACCGGCACCCACGACAGCCTGATGGAGGCCGGCCAGTTCATCGCCACGCTGGAGAAACGCCAGGGCCTGAAAGTATCCTGCCCCGAAGAGATTGCCTACCGCAGCGGCTGGATCACTGCCGACCAGTTGGCGCAGCAAGCCCAGCCGATGCTGAAAAACGGCTACGGCCAGTACCTGATGCAGGTGCTGCGCGAGAAAGCGTTTTGAGATTGATCGCCACACTCTGAGGTCAAAAACCATGCAATGGGCCGACGTGTTGAACAACCCCTGGCTGCAAAACTTGCCGTTCAAGATCGAGTTGAACCGCTGGGGCAAGATCGAATTAAGCCCGGCCAGCAACCAGCGTGGGGCGATGCAGGTGGACATTGCCACCACCTTGCGCAAACGGCGCGGCGGCAAAGTGATTGTCGAATGCAGCATCCAGACCACCGACGGCGTGCGCGTGGCCGACGTGGCCTGGATCTCCAACAAGCGCCTGCAGGCCCTGGGCTGGGCCACACCGTTCCCAAGCGCGCCTGAAATCTGCGTTGAAGTGATGTCGCCCGGCAACAGCTGGGCGGAGATGCACATGAAGGCCGGCCTGTACCTTCAGGCGGGCGCGCTGGAGGTGTGGGTGGTGGCAGCCGATGGCAAGCAGACGATCATCAAGCCGCCAGTTGAATGATCTGACCTGCGGCGCGCGGGCCATGCACCCGACGCCCGCTCACCACCCCGCCGCCACAAAGTGCGGGTTCTCGAAGCCGGCTTTGCCGTAGCCCAGCGGCCGCCCGTCGTCCACCCGGCACACGCTGCCACCGGCCGCAGCCAGTACGGCGTGGCCGGCGGCGATGTCCCATTCCATCGTGCGGCCCAGGCGCGGGTACACATCGGCCTGGCCGGCGGCCAGGAGGCACAGCTTGAGGGATGAGCCGGCGTTGCCCAGGTGCGCCACCCGGCGGCCGGCCAGGTAGCCGGCCAAAAAGGCGTGCAGCGCCGCTGCATCACCGTGCGACCGGCTGGCCAGCACCGTCAGCCCGTCGGCCGGCTGCGGCCGGCAGTGGATGGCGCGGCGGCCGGCGGCGTCTTCAAGCCAGGCGCCCTGGCCCACGATGCCGGCGTACAGGCAGCCCAGCGGGCCAGCCGATGGTTCAACCGATGGCCCTGCCACCGCCGGCGCCAGCACCACGCCCAGCACCGGCCGGCCATGCTCAATCAGCGCGATGTTGACGGTGAACTCACCATTGCGGGCCACAAACTCACGTGTGCCGTCCAGCGGATCCACCAGCCAAAAGTGCTGGCCCGCAGCCAGCAGCGGCGCGTGGCCGGCGGCCGCCGCCTCCTCGGCCACGATGGGGACGTGCGGTGTCAAGCTGCGCAGGCCGGCCAGGATCAGCGCCTCGGCCTGCTCGTCAGCGGCCGTGACAGGCGACGCGTCGGCCTTGCCGTGCACCGCAAAATCGGTGGCGTAAATCGCCATCACCACGTCACCGGCAGCGCGGGCGATGGCCGCCACGGCCTGCAGCAAGTCAGGCAAATCAAGGTCTTGGCTCATTGGGGTCGATTGTTTGGCGCTGCGGCACAAAGGGTTCACGCTTGGCGGGCTGATTGTCATGCCGGCCTCACAAAGCCAGCCCGATGGCCCAGTTATCCTTGCAGCATTCCACGTCCATCTCACCCATCCCATGAAGACTGCATTGATCACCGGCGTCACGGGCCAAGACGGCGCCTACCTGGCCGAACTGCTGCTGAACAAAGGCTACACGGTGCACGGCATCAAACGCCGGGCCTCGCTGTTCAACACCGACCGGGTTGACCACCTGTACCAAGACCCGCATGTGGACAACCAGCGCTTCAAGCTGCATTACGGTGATTTGACGGACAGCACCAACCTGATCCGCATCGTGCAACAGGTGCAGCCCGACGAGATTTACAACCTGGCCGCGATGAGCCATGTGGCCGTCAGCTTTGAAACCCCCGAATACACCGCCAACGCCGACGGCATTGGCACGCTGCGGCTGCTGGAGGCGATCCGCATCCTGGGGTTGGAGAAAAAAACCAGGTTCTACCAGGCCAGCACCAGTGAGCTGTATGGCCTGGTGCAAGAAACCCCGCAAAAAGAAACCACGCCGTTTTACCCGCGCAGCCCGTATGCGGTGGCCAAGATGTATGCCTACTGGATTACCGTCAATTACCGTGAGGCTTATGGCCTGTATGCCTGCAACGGCATCCTGTTCAACCATGAGAGCCCGCTGCGCGGTGAAACCTTTGTCACCCGCAAAATCACCCGGGCCATTGCCCGCATTGCGCTGGGCCTGCAAGACTGCCTGTACCTGGGCAATATGAGCGCGCTGCGCGACTGGGGCCATGCGCGCGATTATGTGCAGATGCAGTGGCTGATGCTGCAGCAAGACGTGGCTGAAGATTTTGTCATTGCCACCGGCGTGCAATACAGCGTGCGCCAGTTTGTTGAGCGCGCCGCGCTTGAGCTGGGCATCACCGTCGAGTTCAAAGGCCAGGGCACTGATGAGGTGGGCGTGGTCACCCAAGTCAGCGGCAAACAGGCCAAATGCAAACCGGGTGATGTGGTGGTCAAAGTCGATCCACGTTACTTCCGCCCGACCGAGGTTGAAACCCTGCTGGGTGACCCGACCAAAGCCAAGACCAAACTTGGCTGGACCCCCACCACGCCGTTTGAAGAGCTGGTGCGCGAGATGGTAGAAAGTGATTACAGCGCCGCCAAGCGCGACAGCCTGATCAAGCTGGCCGGGTTTCAGGCTTACGACCACCACGAGTAAGTTGATCGTTTTGCAAAGGAGCCAGAAATGGAAGCTGTTCGAGAAACCGTTGACGTTGTTGGGCGCTCAGTTACCATTCTTTTGCCCGACACCTTTGCAGCCCGACGGGTT
>JANMKO010000626.1:0-6446 GCA_031372085.1 Betaproteobacteria bacterium | reverse complement strand
CGGCCTTGAGCCCGTGGGCCAACGCAGCGTGGACAAGATTTTCGGCAGCACAGCCCAGCGTGACGAAGACATGGTGGTCGTCGGGATCCACCGCAGGGCAGCGCCGCGACAGGTCGGGCAGGATCGTGATGGCCCTGTCTTCGATCACGAACTTCCAGCACTGGGTGTTGTGGCTCGACGGCGCCAGCGTTGCGTAGCGAACCAATTCGAGGGCAAGCGCTGCGCCCTGGGCCCCGCGCGGGGGGCTGGCGCGCCAGGTTCGCTCGGCGACGGCATCATAGGTATCGATGTCAGAGCCCGGCGAACAGGCCGACAAGGGTGCGCCGAAGATGCCGGCCGCCGAGGAGATGAACCGCCTTTTCGAAATGATCACGCCGTGCCCCCGATAGATACAGCCACGGGGTGAACCGATACCGATCAGGGCAGCCGATGTCCTTGGAGGCTGCTTTGAGGGCAGCGTCGCCCAATGTCGATCGATTCCCGCGCCCTGTCTGTTCGTCAACGCACCCAACGCGCGCGCACTCACTGCCGCAGGGCGTCAACGCCCCATCTCACGCCACACCCCGCTGTCCACCGCGGCTGCCGCCATCAAGCCGGCCATGAATGCGGCCTGCACGCCAGGCCCTGCCACATCCTGTCCCGTGAGCAGCAAACCGGGGACCGGCGTGCGCAGATTCAAAGCCGTGCTGTCAATCCGGTCGCCCGTCATCTCCAGCCCGTAGATCGAGCCACCCAGCGCGCGCGTGAAGTGCGGTTGCGTGCGCGGGGTGGCTGCCTCAAAGAACCGCACCATCGGCGCCAGCGCCGGAAAATGGCGTTTGAACTGCGCCAGCAATCGTGCGGCCACCCAGTCCTTGAAAGCGGCATAGTTGCCGCCCTCGTCGCGATCAACGCCCTGTCTGGCATCGCGGTTGTTGATCAGCCACGGCGCGAATGCTGCGTGGTCGACCAGCGGCGGCCTGCACGACAGGCAGCAGCGTTTGCGCAAAGCGGGCCGGCCCGCCCACCGGGTAATACGCCCCCGCGTCGTAGGAGCCGGTCACCAGCGCATGTTCGACGAAGGGGCCGTGGCTGGCGCTGCGCCGTAGTCGCCCCAGCGCGCGCCCAGCACCGCTCGCAGTTGCGCGTTGCCAATGCGCGCAAGTTCGTCGGCCAGGGTGTGATGAGCCCAGGCCTGGGCCTGTTTGCCGCGCAGTAGCCGAAGTCCGGCCGCGATCCACGAAGGCAGGCTGTGCAAGGCCATCAAGGTGAAGGCGGCTTTGCGTGCGTCGTGGTGGTCCAGGAACCAATGCTCGATAGCGGCCTGCTCGCCCGGGAAGCGCAGCGACAAAGCCGCGCGGTAGGCAGCTTCCGGATGAGGAATCCCGAACTCGAAGCCCGGCAGGCGCACGATGTCGTAAGGATTGGCACAGGGCGCGAAGTGCAACTCGCCGCCGGTCAGCCACGCGAGCAGTCGTCCGAACTGGCCCTCGCCGCCCGCATGCGGGCCGACGCCGCCGAGGTAGTGCACGCCCGTGGCCAACTCCCACCCCTGACGTCGAAAGGTCTGGGTCTGTCCACCGGCCACGCTGTGCTGTTCGAGTACCAGCACGCGCTTGCCACGTTTGCCCAGCGCTGCGGCCGCTGCCCACAAGCCAAAGCCCCCAGGTTTTTGGGCCGGCCCGCGTCAACGCCCCAGAAAATCCAGCAAATCCTTGGTCAAGCGCGCTTTTTCGGTGGCAAACAGGCCGTGCGGCGCGCCGTCGTATTCCACCAGCGTGGCTTGTGAAATGCCCTTGGCGGCAGCCCGGCCGGCCGCGTTGATCGGCACGGTCTTGTCGTCGGTGCCGTGGATGATCAGCGTGGGCACTTTGAAAGCCGCCAGATCAGGGCGGAAGTCGGTGCCCGAGAACGACTTGGCGCATTCGAGCGTGGCTTTCAGGCTGGCCTGAAGCGCGACGCCCCGGGCCCAGTCCAGCAACTGGCTGCTCACCGGGTGCGACACCAGGCTGACGCCGAAAAAATCTTTGAAGAAGCCGGCAAAAAACTGCGCCCGGTCGTCCTGCATGCCTTGCGCCATCTCGTCGAACACCGACTGCTCGGTGCCGTCGGGGTTGTCATTGGTCTTGAGCATGAACGGCACCACCGACGACACCAGCGCCGCCTGCACCACCGATTTGCCGTTGTGGCGCGACAGGTAGCGCGCCACCTCACCGCCGGCCATCGAGAAGCCGACCAGCGTGGCATCGCGTGCGCCGGTCTGCTCGATCACGGCGGCCAGGTCGTCGGCCAGGGTGTCGTAGTCATAGCCACTCCAGGGCTGGGTGGAGCGGCCAAAACCGCGCCGGTCGTAGGCGATGGCGCGGTGGCCGGCGTTGGCGATGGCCATCGCCTGGTCGTCCCAGCTGTCGGACGACAGCGGCCAGCCCGACATCAAAATGACTGGGCGGCCGCTGCCCCAATCCTTGACATAAAGCTGGGTCTGGTCGGCGGTGGTGACATGGCTCATGGCGGTTCTCGTGGGCAGGTTGCGGCATGCCAGTGTTTGAGAAGCGCTGCGCACCGTCTGTCGGCGCACGGCAAGCCGGCCGGTAGTCCGGGGCCTACGACAGCACCAGCTCGGCCGGCACGGCCGCCTGCGCAGGATTGCCAGCCGGCGCATGACTGCCGGCCGGCGCGGGCAACCTGCGCAGCGGCTGCACGCCCAGCAGCGCGGTGATCTTCTCGGCGGGCAGCGGCCGGCTGATGAAGTAGCCCTGCATCAGGTCGCAGCCGGCGGCGGCTAGAAAATCTAGCTGCGCGGCGGTCTCGACGCCCTCGGCCACGGTGCTCATGTTCAGTGAGCGCGCCATCGCGATGATGGCCCGGGTGATCGACGCCGCGCCCTCGTCGGTGGTCACCTCGAAGGTGAAGGATTGGTCGATCTTCAACACATCGATCGGAAAGCGCTTCAGGTAGCTCAGGCTGGAGTAGCCGGTGCCAAAGTCGTCCAGCGCCAGCCGCACGCCCAGCTGCTTGATCTGGCGCAGCGTTTGCACCGCCGTGTCGGTGTCGTGCATCAGCGTGGATTCGGTCAATTCCAGCTCCAGGCAGTGCGCCGGCAAGCCGGTCTGGCGCAGTACCTGGCGCACCAGTTGCGGCACATCCTGCTGCTGCACCTGCCGGGCCGACAGGTTGACGGCCACCGACAGGTTGACAAAACCGGCCGCATGCCAGGCCATCGCCTGCGCGCAGGCGGTTTTGAGCACCCACTCGCCGATGGGCAGGATCAACCCGGTCTCTTCGGCCAGCGGGATGAAGCGCGCCGGGCTCACCTGGCCCAGTTCGGGGTGCTGCCAGCGCAGCAGCGCCTCGACCCCGACGATGCGGCCATCGGCCCGGCACACCTGGGGCTGGTAGTGCAGCGCCAGCTCATGGCGCGCCAGCGCCAGGCGCAGTGCCACCTCCAGCGCCATGCGCTCTTGCGCCTGCACACCCATTTCGGGGGCGTAAGCCTGAAACCCGTTGCGGCCCCGGGCCTTGGCCCGGTACATCGCCACGTCGGCATGCGCCAGCAGGCTGTCGCCGCTGTCACCGTCTTGCGGAAACACGCTGAGCCCCAAGCTAGCGCTGAGGTGCAGATCACGCCCGTCCTGCAAGAACGGCGCGGCAAACGCCGCCAGCACCTTGGCCGCCACCTGCGCCGCGCCTTGTGCATCGCCCACGTTGGGCAGCAGGATGACAAATTCATCGCCGCCCAGCCGGGCCACCGTGTCGGACTCGCGCACCAGGCCCACCAGCCGGGCCGCCACCCCGCGCAGCAGCGCGTCGCCAAAAGAGTGGCCAAAGCTGTCGTTGACAAACTTGAAGCCGTCCAGATCAAGAAACAGCACGGCCACCGGCTGGCCGCTGCGCCGGGCCAGGGCCAGCACCTGGGCGATGCGGTCATTCAGCAGGCTGCGGTTGGGCAGGCCGGTGAGCGCGTCGTGGCTGGCCTGGTGGGCCATGCGGTCGGCATGCAGGCGGCGCTCAGAGATGTCGGTGGCCACGCCGTCCACGCGCAGCGGCGTGCCGTCGGGCGCGCTGATGATGCGGGCTTTGTCCTCCAGCCAGCGCGCGCTGCCGTCGGGCCAGACGATGCGGTATTCCAGCGTGGCGGCTTTTTCGGCCATCAGCTGGCGCAGGCCGGTGAGCAGGCTGTCGCGGTCGTCCGGGTGCACCACGCGGTACCACAGCCCCGGGTCGGCAAAAAATTCGGCCACCGGCCGGCCGTACACCCGCGCGGCGGCCGGGTTCAAGTAAACCAGCTGGCAGCCGTCGAGTGATGCGGGCACGCCCGACGCGCTGGGCAAGAAGGCCAGCGACCAGACCACGTTGTCGATCGAATCGAGCAGGCCCGACAGCTTTTCTTCGGCCCGGTTGAGTTGGACCACCCGCTCTTCGAGCAGGCCGTTGCTGCGGGTCAGGTCGTCGCGCGCCTGGCGCAAGCCGTTGCGCGCACCGGCCAGGCCCAGCGCGGCCGATCCGATCTCGGCTTGCAGGGTGTTGAAGCTGGCGGCCATGTCGCCCACCTCGTCCTGGGCGTAGATGCGCACCGGCGTGATATCGACCCGGGCGTGGGCGGCGTCCAGATCGCCCCGGCCCAGCGCCGTCATGGCGCGTGAGAACTCCACCATCGTGCCGCTGGCCAGGCGCTTGGCCACGCTGGACACCTCCGTCACCGAGTGCGCGATCATGCCCGGCAGCACCAGCGCCACGGTGATCGACAGCATGGCCACGGCCACAAAGATGTCGGCCAGCGCTGTCATCAGCGCGCTTTGCTGGGCCGGCAGGTTGCTGACGGCCAGCAAGTAGCCCGCGCCGTCCAGCGCCAGCACCAGCAGCATGGCGCCGGTGAGCTTGATTTGCAGTGACCGGGCCAGGCCCGGCAGGCCGGCGCGGCGCCGGTCGTCATAACGCCGCCAGGCGTACAGCGCCGTGCCCGAGTAGGCAAAGGCCAGCCCGATCAGCACCGTGCGCAGGCCAAACTGCTCAAAGCCGAACAGCGCCGACAAGCCCCACACCCCGGCCGCCGCCAGGCCCAGCGTGACGGTGCCACGCGGTGCCCGGTAGGGCCGCAGTTGCTGGGGCGCGTCCCGCCGCAGCAGCCACACCGCCACGCTGGGCATCGCGATGCTGATCAGGTAGGTGAAGTTGGCAGCGGCGATGAGCCAGATCGGGTCGCCGATCAGCAAGAACAGGATGGCCATGCCGGCCGTCAGCAGCGTGGCCACCCAGGGCGTGTCGCGTCGTGAGCGGCGCCCCAGCAGGCGGGGCAGCAGGCCGTCGTCCGACAGCTGCGACAGCGCACGGGCGGCGCCCGCCAGCGGCTGCAAGGTGCCCGAGAACATGCTGAGCACCATGAACCAGATGGCGGCCGATTTGGCGGCATTGCCAAACAGCGGCGCAAACGTCGGCCCCAGCACCAGCGCCAGGTCTTTGCCCAACGGCCCAGCCCCCAGGCTGCCCAGCCACACGCCCGGCAGCACGGCAAAAAACAGCCCGGCCAGCAGGCCGCTGGCCAGCATGGCGCGCGGCACGGCCCGGTTCGGGTTGACGGTCTCGCCCACATGGCAGGCGGCGGCCTCGAAGGCCGGTGCGGCAAAACCGATCAGGTACAGCCCGGCCATCAGGCTGGTCAACTCACCAAACCAGCCGGGGAAGGGCGTGGTCAACACAAAGGTGGTGGCCAGGCGCCAATCGACCTGGCCAGCAAAAATCGGCGCCAACCCGGAGACGAATGCCAGCAGGGCCGACGCGCTGGCCACCGGCACGGCCAGCCGCGTCACCCAGCGGATGCCGGCCAGGTTGAGCGCGGTAAACGCCAGCAAGATGGCCACGGCCAGCGCCGTCACCGGCACGCTGGGCAGGTACCACTGCTGGATGGCCGAGGCCGACAGGATGGCCGTCAATCCGCAGGTGGGCACCCAACCCCACCAGTAGCAGGTGCCGGTGAGGCTGGCCAGCACGGGGCTGTACGGGCGGAAGGCCTCGGCGCAGGTGGCCGCGATGCCGCCCACGCGGTGCGGGTACATCAGCACCAGCTCGGTCCAGCCCGGCGCAGCCAGCCAGGCCAGCAGCAGGCCGACCAGCAGCAATGGCACGGCCGCGCTGCCCTGGCCCAGGATGTCGCCCTGGCCGGCAAACAGCGCGGCCAGGATGAACAAACTCTGGTTGCTGCCGCCCATGGCCAGCGCGGTGGTGCCCAACCAGCCCAGCGTGCGGGGGTGCGGCGGCGGCATGGCAGGCGGGGCCAATACGCCGGACGGGGGCTCGGCCAGGCGCCGGTGCAGGGGCAGGAAGGTCATCGTGTGGGCAAGGCCGCTGCCATCCTGCGGGGGCCGGATGGCTGGGCCGTGCGCCGACGTTGACGCTGTCTGGTGTATCGGCCCCGGCGCCCGCAACCTGAGCGTCGCACGCTGGCGGCGGCACCGGCGCGAACAACGGCA
>JANMKO010000597.1:0-3001 GCA_031372085.1 Betaproteobacteria bacterium | reverse complement strand
GCCCAGGCCGACGGCCTGCTGGCGCCCGATGCCTACAGCAAGCGCATCGGCTCCAAGCTGCTGGCGCAATTGCGTGCCGGTGAGCAGGCCGAGCCGTCAGACCGGCTGGCCCACGACCTGCTGTTTTTTTGCAGCCAGGCTGCACCGCGCGCCTCAGCGGCGGTGGGGCCGCGGCTGGCGGCGGTGCGCCGGGGTTACCACCTGGGCGGCACAGCGGCGGTGGATTACGACCAGGCCCGGCTCGGCCGGTTTGACCCGGCCTGGGTGGCGCAGGCGCGCAAGCGGGTGCTGGGCGCCAAAGAGGTGTGGTCGGCGGTGGCCGGCGGTGATCTGGCGCGCTTGTCGGGTTTGTCTGAGCAGTTTGCGCTGGTGGCCGATTCACTGGCCCGGCTGTACCCGGACGGCGGCCTGCTGGGCCGATCTTTGCAAGTGGCCGCCGCCCACACCACCGCCACCGGCGCCGAGCCGCCGGCCGAGCTGGCGATGGAGGTGGCCACCGCGCTGCTGTACCTCGATGCGTCCATCGACGATGGTGACTTTGACCATGCCGAGGGTGCCCAGCGCATCCAGCGCCTGGCCCAGCGCATCGACCAGGTGCGCCAGGCCCGCGACCCCGGCACGCTCGAGCTCTGGATGGAGGAGCTGTACCGCCGCGTCTCTGACCGCCAGACCATGGGCAGCGTGGTGCAAGAGCTGCGCGCGTCGCTGTCCGAGGTCGAGAAAAACATCGACCAGTACTTCCGCAACCCGGCCCAGCGCGAGGTGCTGATCCCGGTGCCGGCGCAGTTGTCGGCGATGCGCGGTGTGTTGTCGGTGCTGGGGCTCGACCAGGCATCACAGGCCGTGCTGCGCATGCGCGACGATGTGGATGCACTGGCCAGCACCGAGGTCAACCCGCAGCATGCAATCCAGGTGGGCACCTTCGACCGGCTGGCCGACAACCTGGGTGCGTTGAGCTTTTTGATCGACATGGTCAGTGTGCAGCCGCAGATGGCCAAGTCGCTGTTCCGCTTTGATGCCGAGACCGGCAGCCTGTCGGCGGTGATGGCGCGCGAAGACCGGCCGACCGGCTTTGACGACCTCGACACCCGGCCCGCCGACGATGCCGCCACCCGCCCACCCCCCGCGCCCGACACCGACGCGCTGGAAGTGACATTGGAGTTCGACCGCATCGTCAAGCAGGCCCGGGCCACCCAGCGCGCCGCGCCGCACGACGCCGCCGCCGAGCGCGCACGGGCGCAAGACCCGCTGTACGGCAGCCACGGCCTGCCGATGCTCAATTTGTCGGGTGGCTCGCTGGCCGAGTCGCAATTTGGCGCCATCGGGCGGTTTGCGGCGGCGCCAGACGCAGCGCCGCAGGCGGCGCTGTCCAGCGGTCTGGAAGACGACCCCGAGATGCGCGAGGTGTTTCTCGACGAGGCCCGTGAGGTGCTGGCCGGCGCCCGGCAGTCGCTGGCTGTGCTGCAAGCCCGCCACGACGACAAACCCGCGCTCACCACCGTGCGCCGCGCCTTCCACACGCTCAAAGGCAGTGCGCGCATGGTCGGGCTGGTGCCGTTTGGCATGGCCGCCTGGGCTTGTGAGCAAATCTACAACGCCCGCCTGGCCGAGCCCGGCGCGTTGGCCGACGCCGCGCTGCGCGAGTTCACTGGGGACGCCTGCGGCTATTTTGAACAGTGGGTGCAGGCCCTGGCCGACGGCGATGCCAGCGCCTTCACGCCCGACCGGCTGCTGCGCCCGGCCGAGCTGCTGCGTGATGCGCCCAGCCGGCTGACGGTGCCCGGCGCATTGCAGGGCGCTGAGCCAGTTGATTTTCCCGCCCTGGACAGCGACGCCGTCGCCGCTGCCGCCGATAGCGCCGCCGCCGCAACGGCGCCTGCGCCCGGCCCGGTGCCCCCATGGGCCGACGGCCTGCGCGCCCGCGTGCCGGATCTGCCCCTGGCCAGTGACCTGGACCTGCTGCCCTGGTTGCCCGAACCGGCCGCCAGCACCGCCGCCCCCGCGCCCGCCCCGGCCATCACCAGTGCCGGGCCCGGCGCCGGCTTGCCGGTCTTGCCGGCGCTGCCCCATCGGCACGACGCGCCTGCATCGGCCGATCTGGCGCCGACGGCTGACACCGCCGACGCACCCGCCGCCGCGCCGCTGGCCGCAGCCGAACCCGCACTGCCCACGCTGCACCTGTCCGCGCTGGCCCCGGCGGCGCCGGCCGCTGCCGACCAGGCGCCGCCGCCGATGGCGGTGGGTGAGGCGACTGAACTCGGCTTCATGGACGACCTGCCGGCCGGGCCCGCACCCGCCGGTCTCGCCGGGCCCGCACCCGCCGTGCCGGCGCTGGATGTCGCAGCCGGTGGTGCGGACGGTGGTGCAGCCGATGGTGCAGCCGATGCCGCAGCCGACGCTGCGCCCGACGCCGCACCGGCCGCGATCGATCTGCCGCCAGCGCCGCTGCCGGCCGCCGCCGCCTTGCCGCTGGCCCCCACGGGCGTTGGCGCTGACGGCGACGCCTACCGCCAGATCGGCCCGCTGCGCATCGGCATTCCGCTGTTCAACATCTACCTCTTCGAGGCCGATGAGCTGTCGCGCCGGCTTGGCGTCGAGCTGGCCGAGTGGGCGCTGGAGCAGCACCGCCCGGTGGGCGACGCGGCGGTGGCGCTGGCCCACTCGCTGGCGGGCAACTCGGGGGCCGTGGGCTACAGCGATCTGTCGCAACTGGCGCGCGCGCTCGAGCATGCGCTGGGCCGGTCGCAGCAGCAGGGCCACGGCCGGGGCGACGAAGCCCGGTTGTTCAACCAGGCGGCAGACGAAATCCGGCGCCTGCTGCACCTGTTTGCCGCAGGCTTCTTGAACAGCCCCGATGCCGATCTGCTGCGCGCATTGCAGGCGGTTGCGCACAGTGCGCCCGACGCTTCGCGCGATCTGCCGCAGCAGCCGCAGCAGCCGCCGCAGCCGCTGCACCAGCCGCCGCAGCGCGCCGCGCCCGCTGCCGCCAGCCCCGCGCCGG
>JANMKO010000556.1:0-5096 GCA_031372085.1 Betaproteobacteria bacterium | reverse complement strand
CCTTGGTTCGTAGCCAAGTACTCTATCCAGCTGAGCTACAGCCGCCAAGCCTCACAGTATATCGTCAATTCCGCGCCACTTTTTGTCGGCAGCCGTCGCCTTTGGCACCGTCCGCAGCGGCGTGTTTCAGTCCGTGGCTGCGGCCGCACGGTGGCAGTCGTTGGCCCGGTCCAGGTCGCCTTGCTCTTGCGCCAGGCGGGCCAGTGACCGCCAGGCCTGGCGGCGTGCGCGTGGGGTCAGTGACAGGTCGGCGGTGGCTTGCTCCAGCGGCCGGCGGGCCTTGCCCCACAGCTGGCGCTCAACCAGCACTGCGCCCGCCGCAGCCTGGATGGCGGCTTCGGTGGGGTAATGGTGTTGCGCGGCCTCGATGCGCGGCAACCAGTCGGGGCCCAGCCCGGCGGCCGTGTCGGCCAGGGCCAGCGCCACCTCGGCCCGGCCGTCTGCGCCCAGCGCATCCAGCCGCTCCCACAACGGCCGCAGCCAGGCATGGCCGTCATCGGGCGCGCCCAGCGCCGTGGCCCGGCGCGCCGCGCGTGCCACGACAAATGGATCGCGCTGGTCGGCACTGTCAAATTGCTGCCAGGTGCGGCGCAGTTGATCGCTGTCGTGCGGCGCGTCCAGGGCCTCGATGGCCAGTGAGCGCAGCAGGCCGCGCGCGGCGGTCTTGGAAAACGCCTGGTGATTGGCCAGCAGGCGCGCCGTGTGCAGGGCGTCCAGCGGCCGGCCCTCCAGCCGGGCGGCCTGCAGTTTGAGTCGCAGCGCCTGGGTGCGTCGCGCCACGCCGGGCTGCAACCCGGCCAGCAAACCCTCGGCGCGGGGGCCGTCGCGGTCATCCAGCGCCCACTCGGCAGCCAACAGGTGCACGCCGTCGTCAATCGCCGCGCCACCGCCACGGCGGCCCAGCCGCAGTGCCTCGGCCAGCATCTCGTCGCGTCGCGGCCGGTCTTGCAGCCGGTGCAGGCTGCCCGCCGCCAGCAGGCGGGCCAGCAAGTGAAACTCAGGGTCATGGGCCAGGGCGGGCACGTCGTGGTGCAACGCCATGGCACGCAACGCCGCTTTGTGGGCCCGGCTGTAGCGGGCGCCAAAGTACTCGGCCAGCGCCTCACGCAGTGCCGCCTGGGCGGCGCGCTCGATGCGCAGGGACCGCCACTCGCGGGCCCGTGCCGGCAAACCCACCAGCGCGGTGATGGCCTGTGCGGCGGTGAGCACCGCAAAGCCGCTGCCGATGAGCGCCAGCAGGAAGAAATTGAGCGACAGATCGAGCCGCCAACCCTCCCAGTAGAACGAGGCCAGGCCGGCGTTGTCGCCCAGGGTCAGCGCGGCCACCACGGCCAGCACAAACAGCAGCACCAGCCAGATCACGCTGCGCATGTCACGGCCTGTGCAGCAAGGCGCGGCTGGCGATCACCCGGGTATTGAGCACCGCTAACGCCCTGCCTGGGCGGCAGCCAGCGCCGCCAGTGATTCGTCAGGCCGCGGCAGGTTGAGCTGGCGTGCCTGGGCACTGACCTGGCGCACCAGGTCGGCAGTGAGTACCACCCGACGCACGCTGCGGTCGAAGTAGCGGTCGAGCACCGATTGCACATCGCGCAAATCCGCCTGCGCGGTGTCGAACTGCCGCGACAGCAGCGCCAGGCGCGCGTTCAGCAGCCGCAGTTTGAGGTTTTCACGCAAGAACCAGGCTTGCTCGGGCGCCACCAGCATGGCGTCCGGGTGGTCGATTTGCGTCACCCGCACCAGGCCCTTGATCTCAGACCAGACCCGGCCCCCGACGGCCATCCATTGCGCCTGCAACCACGGCAGCCAATCGGCCGCCCCAAGCGCTGCCGACGACGCCGCCGGTGCTGACGCCGATGCCGACGCCACCGCACCCGGGCCGGCGCCCGCAGCGTGGCGCTCGGGCTGGGCCAGCAGCGGCAGCTCATCCACATTGCGCGCCGCCTCGTCCAGCTTGATCGTCAGGCTGGCGATGTCGCTGACGGCCACCGCGCGCACCCGATCAAGGTCACGCGCCAGCGCCCGGCGCACCCGCTCCACGCGCGGCTGGTTCAGGCGTGCCAGGCGCTCTTCAGACTGGCGCAGCGCTGCGGCCAGCGGCTCAGCGCTGCCGGTGATGGCGCTTTGCTGCACGGCCACCCGGATGGCGGCGTCCACGTCGGCCAGCATGTTCTCGTCGCGAGAGCGCGACAGCTGCTGGATCAGGTCTTCGAGCTGGCTGCGCTGCAGCGCGGTCTCGGCCACCCGCGATTCAAGCACCAGCACCTTCGATTCAGCCGCGCGGGCGGCGTCTTGCGCCTGCTTGGCCAGGGCATGGGCCTCGATGGCCTGGCTCTGGCTGTCTTGCTGGCGGCGCACCAGCTCTTGCTCCAGCGATTTGGTGCGCTGCTGGCCCATCAAGGCCAGTGTGATGGCCACCACCGCCAGCGCGCCTGCCAGCGCCAGGGTGATCAGCGCGCCGTGGCCCGACAAAGGCCCTGGCACAGCCGGCCCGGGCGCGCCACCGGGGGCGGGATCGGCCGCCACGCTGGGGGCGGGGCCGGTGCTGGTGGGCGCGACGGCGGAGGGGGCGTTGTCGATCACGGTGAATTTGATTGTATCGACGGGGTGCTGGCGGTCGGCCCGGCCGGCGGCGGCCCGAACTCACAGCGGTGCACCCGAATCGAGCCGCCTCACTCCGCGTCAAGCCGCGTCAAGCCGGTCAAGCCGACTCAACCCGCTTCAACCCGCTTCAACCCGCAGCAGCCGGCCGGCGCAGTGCCTCGATGACCGCACCGGGGCGCGGCGCCACCTGCTGCACGCGGCCAAACCCCAGCCGCAGCGCGGCCTGGGCGATGCGGGCATGGCTGGCCAGCGCCCGTGATTGGGCCCAGTCGGCGGAGGGCGCCAGCGCGGGCAGGTGGCCCACCGCCTCGCTGCTGGAAAACAGCCACAGGTGCGCTGCCGGCCGGGCCAGCGCCTGGGCCAGCAGGGCACGCCCGGCGGCATCCGGCACCGGCACGGTGCGCCGGTAGGCTTCGACAAAGTGCACCCACGCGCCTTGCTGGCGCAGCGCGTCGGCCAACCAGTCGCGGCCGCCCTGGCCGCGCACGATCAGCACCGGCTGCTGGCGCCAGTGCCGCTGGCCCGCCAGCACCGACCACAGGGCCTCTGAATCAAATTGCCCGGCGGCCTCAGGCGGCGTGCACAACTGCGCCTCGGGCACACCGGCTTGCCGCAGCGCATGCCGGGTGCCGGGCCCCGTGCCGGCGGCGATCACCTGCGCCGGCCAGGTGGCGCCGGTGGGGCGCAGCGCAAAAAACCGCTCTACCGCGCTGGGGCTGACAAACATTGCCAGCGCCTGCCCGGGCAACTGCTGCCAGGCGTCGATGACGGGCTGGGTATTGGCCGGGCCCTCGATGCCCAGCAGCGGCAGCGCGGCGGCCTGCGCGCCCAGGGCTTGCAGCTGCTCGACAAATTCATCGGCCTGGGGTTGCGGGCGCGTGACCACCACGCACGGTGCGGGTGGGGCGGGTGTCGTCACCGCACGGCACTCAGCCCCGCCAACAGCGGGCCGTCAAGCCGGCAAGGCGGCGAGGTAAGCATCAGCGCCCAGCAAGCGCAACTGCGCCGCCGCCTGCTCACCCAGCGCACTGGCGGCGGCGGTGGTGGCCTCGTCGCTGGCGGTGGGGTTGAGCGTGGCCTGCGCGCGCGTGCGCAGCAGCGGCCGGTGCACCTGCTCGGCGTCACCCAGCGCAGCCTCGATCACCAGTTGATCGCCCTGCCACACGGCAAACGCCGCCAGCGGCATGCTGCAACTGCCGCCCAGCGCGCGCGACACCGCCCGCTCGGCATGCACCGCCAGCCAGGTGGGCGCGTGGGTGAGCTGGGCCAGTTGCGCACGCAGCACGGTGGCGCTGCTGCGCACCTCGATGCCCAGCGCGCCCTGGCCGGCGGCCGGGATCATCTCGTCCGGCCCGAAGGTGGCGCGGATGCGCCCGCCCAGGCCCAGCCGCTTCAGGCCCGCTGCGGCCAGCACGATGGCGTCAAACCCGCCGTCGTCCAGCTTGCGCAGCCGCGTATCCAGGTTGCCGCGCAGCGGCTCGATGCGCAGGTCAGGCCGCTGGCCCAGCAGTTGCACCACCCGGCGCAGGCTGGACGTGCCCACCACCGCCCCGGGCGGCAGGGCTGCAAGCGATGCAAAGTGGTTGGACACCAGCGCATCGCGCGGGTCTTCCCGCTCCAGCACGGTGGCCAGCACAAAGCCGCCGGGCAGGTGCATCGGCACGTCTTTGAGCGAATGCACCGCCAGGTGGGCCCGGCCTTCTTCAAGCGCCACCTCCAGCTCTTTGACAAACAGGCCCTTGCCGCCCACCTTGCTCAGCGCCCGGTCAAGAATCTGGTCGCCCAGCGTGGTCATGCCCAGCAAGCCCACGTTCAGACCAAAGCGCCGGGTCAGCAAATCGCGCACAAACTCAGCCTGCCACAGCGCCAGGCGGCTCTCGCGGGTGGCGATCAGGGTGGTGGCCGGCAGCGGGTGCGTGGGGGTTTCCGTCATGGTGGCCCGATTATCGCTAGCCGTGTTTGCGGCCGCCCGGCCGTGGCCAGGGCGCCGCGCACCGGCTGTTACGATGCGCGCCGCCCGCGCCGATCGGTAATTTGGTTACACGTTTGGAGACCTGCATGTCACAAGCCCGCCCGACCGAGCCCAATGCCGATGCCGCCGCCCAACCGGGCATCCGGCCCGGCCGGCGCAGCAGTGCCGCCGCCGCCAAACCCGCCCGGGCGGTGAAACCCAGTGACGCCACCGACGCCGCCGCCAAGAACAAACCGCTGATGGAAGACATCCGCCTGCTCGGCCGCATCCTGGGCGACGTGATCCGTGAGCAAGAGGGCAAGCCGGCGTTTGAGCTGATCGAGCGGGTGCGCCAGTTGTCGGTGGCCTACCGGTTGAAAAAAGACGCCTCGGCCGGCCGGGTGCTGGACCGGCTGTTGAAGAACCTGTCGGCCGACCAGACGGTGAGCGTGATCCGCGCTTTCAGCTACTTCTCGCACCTGGCCAACATCGCCGAAGACCGCCACCACGTGCGCCGCCGCCAGCACCATGACCGCCAAGGCCA
>JANMKO010000555.1:0-4598 GCA_031372085.1 Betaproteobacteria bacterium | reverse complement strand
AGCGCCTGCTGCACGGCCGGCCCGTCCAGTGCGGGCGGTGCGTCGCCGTCCAGCATGAAGTCCTCCCACTCCAGCAGATCGAACAAAAACTGCCCACCTTTGAACACCGGATGCGCGCTCAGCGCGTCCAGCCAGGCGGCGCTGCGCCCGGGGGCGTCGCGCCGCAGCGCCACGCCGTGCCGCGCCAGCGTGCACAGCACGGCGCGCAGGGCCTGGTCATGGCGGCGGATGGTGGCCAGCAGCAGCAGGTCAGCCGGCGCAAAGCCGGCGCCCGCCGGGGGCGGCCCGGCGGGCGGGGCGGACTGGGCAGACGGTGCGGGGGCGGACGGCGGTGGCGACGGGGGCGACGGTGGCGACGGTGGCGCGGAAGGCGAGGGCATGGCGGGGGCTACAGCGCGCGGGTGGTGACGTAGTGCGCAATCTGGCGCAGCACGGCCTTGGCCGGATTGTTCTCGATGAAGCCCAGGTCGTGCTCAAAGTGCTTGACGCCCCGGTGCGCCAGCTTGTCGGCCAGCGCCACGGCGTAGTTGATCGAGCCGGCCTGCTGCATCGCGGCCAGCATCTCCTGGGCATGGGCGGGCGTCTTCTGGCTGCGCGGCAGGGCGTTGAGCGCCGTCATGCGCTGGCGCACCGGCGCGCTGGCATGGCGGAACAGGTGGATCATCATCACCGTGCGCTTGCCCTCCAGCAGGTCACCCAGCGGCTCTTTGCCGTACTGGTCGGTCTCAGCCACCAGGTTGAGCACATCGTCCTGGATCTGGAAGGCGATGCCGATCAGCCGGAAGCAGTCATTGAAGCGGTCGAGCAGCGCCGGGTCAGTGATGCCGGCACACACCGCGCCGATGCGGCAGGGTGAGATGCAGGTGTACCAGCCGGTTTTTTTCAAACTCATGCGGTGGTAGTCGGCGTCGCGCCGGGGCACCACGTTGCGGCGGATCCAGCCCAGCTCGATGGCCTGGCCCTCCACCGTCTCGCGGCACATGTGCATCACCTCGTGGATCAGCCCCAGCGTGCCGGCCAGCCCGCGGGTGGGCAGGTTGGACAGCACCAGATCGACGGCAAACAGGTTCATGCCGTCGCCGGCATTCACTGCCAGGCCCACGCCGTGGCGGGTGTGCAGCGTGGGCTTGCCCCGGCGGTGGGTGGATTCATCGGCGATGTCGTCATGCACCAGAAAGCCGTTGTGGAACATCTCCAGCGCGCCGGCCGCGCGCACCGCTGCGTCGGCCGCGCCGCCCAGCGCCATGCAGGTGGCGATGGTCAGCGTGGGCCGCAGGCCCTTGCCCTCGCGCACCACGTAGTCGCGCATCAGGTCGTACAGCTCGGCGCGGGGTGAGCGGCGCGGCAGCAGGCGCAGGATTTCGTCCACCACGGTGCGCTTCATGCGCTGCATGGTTTCTTGCAGGTCGTCGTCAAACAGCGCGGCGTGATCGCCCCAGCCGGCGGCGCGGCGGCCGTCCCACAGGCTGCGTGAGGGCTGGGCCAGCGGCTCGGCGTCCAGCGGGTGGCGCTGGTCTAGGTAGTCGAGTGCCGGCCAGTGGGCCTGCTCGCGGCGTGTTGCGGTGGCCGGTGCTGCCAGCCGGCGGGCCAGCACCGGCTCAGCCCAGCGCGCCGAATGCTGGTCGCGGTAGGTGCACCACAGCGCCTGCACCGCGCGCAGGCCGCTGGCGCGCTGGGCCAGCACGCCAAAGCAGCGCCAGGTGGCCAGCACCTGGGGCCGCTCACCGCGCACGTCCAGGCTGCCGGCCCACACCGCATCCACCGGCTGGCGATCGGCATCAAACAGCAGCTTGAGGGCCCGGTCATCAAAGTGCACCTGCACACCCGGCGCGGCGCTGGGCGCGGCCTGCACCAGCAGCCGGCTGTGCACCGCCCACAGCGCCGCCTGGCTGCCGTCACCAAAGTGCAGCGCCAGCCGCACGGCGCCCAAGGCCTGCGCGGCCGATGCGATCACCGCCGGGGCGCGGCTGGCCACGGTTTGCACGGTGGCCACCAGCAGCGCGGCGGCCGATGCTGGCGCTGCGCCCGCAGCGCTGCCGGCTGCCGCCAGCGCCGCATTGCCGTCAAGGGCCACCGGCGCCTCCGGCAAATTCAACAATGCCGCGGGTCTCGATGGCAAACGCCCGGCCCGACAGCTCACCGCGCAGCCAACACGATCCGATCACCTCATGCACGCTGAACGGCCGCAGGCTGTTCTCACTGGGGATGATGACGCGCGCCGCCGCCTCGGCCTCAAAATCCAGCACCGTCCAGTCGGCGCCCAGCCGGGCGCTGATGACCAGGCGTTTGGGGATAGCCGCCATCGGCGGCACGCCAAACAGCCGCGCCAGCGCCGGCACCATCTGCACCGCATTGCGCGCCAACTGGCCGCGCACCGCAAAGCTGACATTGCGCCGGGGAAAGTGCCGCCGCAGGTGGCCCCGGTGCCACAGCATCACCGACGCGGTGCTGGCGTCCGCCGGCGCCACGGGGCGGATGAAGGTGAAGACGGCGGCGTACTCGGGCGGCGCATCGGCGCTGCCGCCCAGGTCATTGGCAAAGCCGAAGACCCACTCGCCCAGCGCGGGCCAGCCCCAGCGGCCGCGCACCCGCTCGTGGTAGCCCACGGCGTCCACATCGCGCTGCCAGCCATCGCCCGGGCCGCCTGCGCCGCCCAGGCACCAGTCGCCCACCGCCCGCACCCCCGCCTCGGATTGCCAGCGCAGGTGCTGGTCGCCGGCAAACGGTGCGCACTGGCTGGTGCAGGGCAGGCCGGTGCGGCGCAATTGCAGGCGCACGGCCGGCGCGCCCGCCGTGGACTGGATGTGCAGCGGCTGCGGTTGGTGCAGCGCCTGCGGCTGGCGGAAGGACGACCACGGCGGCGCCGAGATGTCGGCATTGAACTGGCTGGCCACCCAGGGCTTGCCACGCTCATGCAGCAGCAGGATGGTGGTGTAGCGGGCGTCGCCCTGCGGGTCATCAGCGTCGGGCCCGAGCCAGGACGCGTTGGCCACCATGCCGAGGCGGCCGTCGCGCGACAAAAAGGCGTAGTGCAGCCAGCGCCGCTCCAGCGGGTGGCCCAACCGTGCCCGGGGGAAGGGCCCGCGCGAGCCGAGCGAGCCGAGTGGGCCGATAGGGGATGGGCTGTCGGCCTCGGCGGGGGGGCGAAAAGCGGGCATGGTCGGCGTGACGACGGGGGCTCGGTGGCGGGCTTGGCAGCCGGGCGCGGGGCCAGTCTGCCTGGGTCTGGGCGCTGCCGCGTCGAACCGCGACGGGCGCACGACGGTAACCCATGCCTGCCACCAACGCGAGGGCCCCTGCCAACCTGGGGGGCTGCGGCACTTGCGCCAACGCAGGCGCCGGGCTATGTTGGCAGCTTCGGTTGGCTGGAGACCCGCATGAACAATGCCGATGACGCCAAGCGCCCACCACGTCGCGGGCCGGGCATCGGTTTGCTGATCCGGCCGGGCCAGGCCAAATACCCCCGGCCCGCCGCCGGTTTTGCGGCCCCGCCGGCGGCGCCGGCAATGCGACAGGGATCACCCCTGGCGGCCCCGCCCGACCTGCCGGTGCTGCACATCAACAACCACCGTGAGCTGGCCATCCGCCAAAAAGCCCTGGCCGACCGGGTGGCCGCGCACCCGCAAATGGCGGTGATGCTGCTGGTGAACCCGGTGCTGGCCTTCAAGGCGCTGGGGGTGGTGCTGTCGCACCCGGTGGCCAACCATGTGCTGCACGCCATCCAGCACCCGCCCGAGCTGCGCAACCGGCGCGACGAGCTGGAAGCCAGCCTCAAACAGGCGCTGGGTGAGCCGGCCCAGCCCACCGATGCGGCCTGGAACGCGCACCTGCTGTTCACACTGCGCAAGCTGGGCCCGCTGGCCATCGGTGACCAGCACCCGGCCTACACCCCGCCGCTGGGCCAGGCCGAGGCGCAAAAGCTGCACGCGCTGCGCCCGGCAGCGGTGCTGCGCTACCCGCAGCCGCGCCGGCTGGCCGCGCGCAACAGCGTGGGCTCGGTATCGTGGAAAGAATCGCTGCGCCGGCTCGACCTGAAAGCCCCTGCGCCCAACATGCCAGCGGCCGAGCAAGCGCCCGAGACGGTGCCGCTGGAGGACCTGTGGTTTTACAAAGACCTCGACCCAGTGGTGCATGACGCACTGGAGCTGGGCGTCATCCGCCGCCGGGCCTTCCCGATCCACACCCCGGACAGCTTCCGCCAGGTGCTGGCGGGCAGCAAGCCCAATGCCTTTCGCAGCTGGATTGCGCGTGTGCGCTTCAATCCGGCTTGACGGCCACGCCACCGCAGTGCGCAGCACGGAGCTTGCCCGATGAGCCTGACCGCCAACTTCGACTACTGCGTGCAGTTGGGCCTGGGCCCGGTGAAAGCGATCTTCCACCTGGCCTTGAAGAACGAGGCCCTGTTCCCGCACAACGTGGGGCCGTTTGTGCGCCTGTTCTCGGGCCGCCAGCTCAACGTCAGCGCCCGGCTGATCGACGACGACAGCCACCCGGCCGACCTTGAATTTGCCGACGACAAGCACATCCGCTTCTTGCTGCCGTTTGAGCTGACGGTCGAGACGCCCGACTCACCCGACCCGGCGCTGGCGCGTGTCACC
>JANMKO010000545.1:0-3001 GCA_031372085.1 Betaproteobacteria bacterium | reverse complement strand
GCGTCGGCGGCGTCGGGCCGCGCCAGCAGGTAGGCGGCCAGGTCGTCGGCGGCCTCGGCCGGGCGGCCCAGCTGGGCCCAGACCAGGCCACGGTCACGCCGCTCGTCAAACGCCAACGGCAGCAGCAGCACCAGGCGCTGCTGCACCGCCAGCAGGCGCGGCCAGTCCTCGGCACTGCGGTGGATCTCCTTCAGATTGAACAGCAGCCGGGCCAGCACGTCGCGCGGCGGTGATGCCTGCAAGAACAAACCCAGTGGCGCCTCGAAATCCTCCTCCAGGCCGTGGCGGGCGCGGTACGGGCCCAGCCGCTCGTCCAGCGCGTCGCGCGACAGTGACCGGCCGTTCACCGGGTCGATCACCACCTCACCCTGCGGCAGCCGCAGCTTGACCAGAAAATGCCCGGGGAACGACACGCCGAAGGTCGACAGCCCCAACTGGCCGGCCAGCTCACAGTACAGCAGGGCCAGCGTGATTGGGATGCCGCGCCGACTGGCCAGCACCTCGTGCAAATGGCTGTTGCGCCGGTCGTAGTAGTTGTTGACATTGCCGGCAAAGCCCAGCTCGACAAAAAAGTACTGGTTCAGCGCCTGCAGGCGGCGCAGCGCCGGGGCGTCGGCAGGCAGCCGGGCTTTCAGGCGGCCAGCCAGGCGGTCGATCTCGGCCAGCACCACCTGCGCGTCGAGCTGCGGGTGGTCGTCATGGGCCACGCAGATGGCGGCCTCGAGCAGCGCAAAGCCGTCGTCCTCGGCCACCAGCGCGGCAAAGTAGGCCAGCAGCGTGGGCGGGACGAGCGTCAGGTGTTTGATCATGGCCGGGCCTGCTGCGCTAAATCTGGCGCATGAAGTTGCTGCGCCGCAGCCCCAGCAGCGCCAGCAGGCCGAAGTACAGCCCGGCTGATGCCGCCAGCACCAGCGTCATCGCACCGGCGCGCAGCGCCTCATGCCGGCCCAGCGCCAGCCAGTCGATCTGGCGCTGGGCCACGGCCATCAGCCCGCCCATCGCCGCGCTGGCCAGCGCCACCCGCCAGGCCAGCGCGGCCCAGCCGGGCGCGGGCCGGTACTGGCCGCTGCGCTGCAAGCGCCACAGCAGCAGCAGTGCATTGCCATTGGCGGCCAGGCCGATCGACAACGCCAGCGCGGCCACGCCCATGCCCAGCCCGAGGATCAGCCCGGCATTCAGCAACTGGGTGAACAGCAGCGCGGCGATGGCCACCTGCATCGGCGTGCGCATGTCTTGCTGGGCAAAAAAGGCCGGCGCCAGCACCTTGATCGCCACCAGGCCCAGCACGCCCGCGCCCCAGCCCATCACGGCCGGCGTGGTCATGGCCACCGCCGCGCCGTCAAACGCACCGCGGTGGAACAGCGTGGCCACCATCGGCTGGGCCAACACCAGCAACGCCACCGCACACGGCAGCGCCAACAGCAGCACCAGGCGCAAGCCCCAGTCGAGCAGGCTGGAATACGCCGCGTCATCGCCCTGTGCCTGCGCGGCCGAGAACGCCGGCGTCAGCACCACGCCCAGCGCCACGCCCAGCAGCGCGATGGGCAGCTCCATCAGCCGGTCGGCGTAGACCAGCGTGGACACCGCGCCCACGCCCAGGTGGCTGGCGATCTGCGAGTTGATCATCAATGAGATTTGCGCCACCGACACGCCCAGCAGCGCCGGCGCCATCTTGGCCAGCAAACGCCGCACGCCCGGGTGCGCCCAGGCGCTGCGCAGCCGGCCCAGCGTGAGCCCCAGGCGCGGCAGCATGCCGATGGCGGCCAGCGCCGGCAGCTGCACGGCCAGCTGCAGCACCCCGCCCACCATCACCCCGATGGCCAGCGCGTAGACCGGCTCGATGCCGCGGGCGCGCAGCCACGGCACGCCCAGCAGCGCAGCGCCGATGACACTCAAATTGAGCAGCACCGGCGTGAAGGCCGGCACCGCAAAGCGCCGCCAGGTGTTGAGCACGCCCGAGGCCAGCGCCACCATCGACATGCAGCCGATGTACGGGAACATCCAGCGCGTCATGGCCACGGCGGCGTCCTCGGTGGCGGGCGCAAAGCCCGACGCCAGCAGCCACACCAGGGCCGGCGCGGCGGCAATGCCGATCAGGCAGGTGAGCAACAGCGCCCAGGCCAGCACCGTGGCCACCGCATCGACCAGCGCCCGGGTGGCGTCGTCGCCCTCGGCAGCGCGGGTGGCGGCCAGCAGCGGCACAAAGGCTTGCGAAAACGCGCCCTCGGCAAACAGCCGGCGCAGCAGATTGGGGATGCGGAAGGCGATCTGAAACGCGTCCATCATGGCCGAGGTGCCAAACAGCGCGGCACCAATCTGCTCACGCACCAGGCCGGTGACGCGCGACAACAGCGTGAGGGCGGAGACAGAAAACGCGGCCTTGAACAGGTTCATGCGGGCGGGTTGGGGGGCGGGTCTGGTGGGCCGGTCTTGCGGGCCGGTCTTGCGGGCCGATCTGGTGGGCAACACGGCAGGGGCTGCCGGCAACAAAACCCAGCCGCAGATTATAAGAAGCGCGCTGACCGCCAACTGCCGCTGCTCTGGCCGACTGCTATACTCGTTGTCTTTGCTCAATCCGGGGCGCCTGCCGCAGGCCGGCTTTCAGAAACGCCATAAGCGTTGAAAACGCCGAACCCCCCGACGCCCCCACGACAGGCTGCTTCAGTTTTTGACCAGCAGCGGCGGCTCCCAGCAAACAAGCACTGACTGAACACGGACCCATCACACCATGCCCTCCGCATCCAAAGCCAAGAAAAAAACCGTCCGCCTGGCCTCGGGCCGCAAGCGCGCCCGCCAAGACGTGGCCCTGAACGCCGCCAACACGGCGCTGCGCTCACGCTTCCGCACGGTGGTCAAGAACGTGCAGAAGGCGCTGGACAAAGCCGCCACCGGCGGTGACAAGGCCGCACCGGCCGAGTTGTTCAAGACCGCCCAGTCGGTGATCGACTCGATTGCCGACAAAGGCATCTTCCACAAGAACAAGGCCGCCCGTCACAAGAGC
>JANMKO010000539.1:0-2084 GCA_031372085.1 Betaproteobacteria bacterium | reverse complement strand
TGCTCACCCGACACCGCGCTGCGCGACATCACGGCGTTGATCGCGTTGGGCGTGCTGCATAAAACGCCAGGCGGCGGGCGCAGCGCGGCTTATGCGTTGGCGGCACCGGCCTTGGCAGAACCGGGGTTGGCGGCTGCGTTGGTGGCTGATTTGGTGGCTGAGTCGGTGGCTGATTTGGCGGAATAACCCCGGCTGGCTGGCGACTGCCCCTTTCCGCCCCGCCACGGCGGCCAGCAGCAGGGCAGTGGCGCTGGCGAGCAGGGTCTTGGTGGGTTTCATGGGGTGTCTGCGGCGGTCAGGCTGGGCAGTCACAGGCACAGCGCCTTGATGTCTTCAGGCACCGGGATGGCCTTGATGCGGTCCGGGTGGGCCGGGTCTTTGATGACAAAAGCGCGCACCTCGGTGCCCTCGCACATCAGCACGCCGTCCAGAAACACCTGGTGCCGGTGGCGGAAGGTCTTGGCCGCCCAGTGCTCGATGCGGGTGTGGATGTCGAGGGTTTGGCCGTAGGTCACGGCTCTGAGGAACCGGGTGTGGATCTCCAGCAGCGGTGTGCCCACGATGCCCCGGGTCTTGACCAGCTCACGCCACGGTGGCACGCCGCAGGCCATGAAAAACGCCAGCGAGGATTGGTCCATCCAGCGCAGGAAGTTGGGGAAAAACACGATGCCGGCCGGGTCGCAATCGCCGAAATGCACCGTCACCCGGTGGACATGCACGGTGGCCGAAGAAGCGTTGGCGTCCGAAACGTTGGCCACAGGCGGGTTGGCCATGTCAGCGCCCCGCCGCCGGGCCCGCGCCATCGGGCAGGATCAAGTACGGGTCAGCCAGCCCGCCGGCATGCATCGCCTCGACCAGCGCCGCCCGGTGTTGCAGCACCGCGCGCTGGTTGATCGAGCCTTTGTCGGTGATCTCACCTTGGTCGATGGCCGGCGGCTCGGCCAGCACATGCAGCCGCGCCACCCGGCTGGCGCTGCCGGTGGCGTCAACCCACAGCCGGTTGGCCAGGGCCTGGAAAAACGCCCGCACCGCAGGGTGGTGCAGCACCTCGGGCAGCGGCGTGCCAGCGGGCAGGCCGGCCAGCTTGCGGCATTCGTCCGGCCGGGGGAAGACCATCGCGCCCACGTCGTCGCGGTTCAGCCCGGTGATCACCGTGTCTTGCACGCACGGGTCTCCGGCGGCGGCGATTCTTGCGCGCAGCGGCCCCACGCTGACAAAGGTGCCGGACGACAGCTTGAAATCCTCTGCCGTGCGGCCGTCAAACAGCAGGCCCAGGCTGGGCAACGCCGGATCCACCCAGCGCGCCGCATCACCGGTGCGGTAAAAGCCTTCGTCATCAAAGGCCTGGCGGGTGAGCTCAGGCGCGCGCCAGTAGCCGGGCATCACGTTCGGGCCGCGAAAGCGGATTTCGGCCTTGTCACCGGTGCCTGCATCCGGTACCAGCTTGACCTCGACCCCCGGCAACGGCAGGCCGATCCAGCCCGAGCGGGCATGGGTGCCCACCACAAACGTGCAGGCCGGCGCGGTTTCGGTCATGCCCAGGCCAGTGATGATGCGCACCCGCTCACCCACCGCCGCCTCAGCGTGGGCGTCCAGCTTGTCCCAGACCGGCTGGCTCAAGCCCGCGCCGGCAAACATGAAGGCCTTGCAGCGCTTGAACAGGCTGTCGCGCAGCACCGTGTCGCTGTCCATCGCCAACGCGATTTCTTCAAAGCCCTTCGGCACATTGAAGTAGAGGGTGGGCGACAGCTCACGCAGGTTGCGCAGCGTCTGGGCGATGCCTTTGGCCGTGGGCTTGCCGTCGTCGATGTACAGCGTGCCACCGTTGTACAGCGTGATGCCGATGTTGTGGTTGCCGCCGAAGGTGTGGCTCCACGGCAGCCAATCGACCAGCACCGGTGGCTCGTCGGCCAGAAACACCATGCACTGGCGCAGTTGCTGCTGGTTGGCGCACAGCATGCGGTGGGTGTTGATCACGCCCTTGGGCGCTTTGGTCGAGCCCGAGGTGAACAAGAACTTGGCGATGGTGTCGGGCGTGATGGCGGCGTTGGCCGCCGCCAGCGTGGCGCCGGGGCGGGCCTGCA
>JANMKO010000523.1:0-7433 GCA_031372085.1 Betaproteobacteria bacterium | reverse complement strand
GCCCACCAGCCCCGGATAACCGGCCCAGAACAGCGCGTCGGTGCTGGGCTGGGTGTGGCCGTTGACCGGGATCATCCGGGTCCAGCGCTCACCCTGCTGGTTGTGCAAAAACGCTGTCGTGGTGGCCACCGGGCAGATCAGTAAATCGTGCTGCTCAAAAAACGCCGCCCATTGCTGGCGCAGCCGGGCCCGGCGCTCGTCAAACTGGGCCCATTGGCGGTGGCTGCTGGCATTGCCGCGAAAGTGCCGCGCCGGGTAGCTGTCGTCGTCGGGCGCAAAACTGGCCGCCCGCTGCTGGGCCTGGGCATGGCTGGCATCGTCGTACTGCGCGCCGGTGGCCGCGCGCAGCAGGTGGATGTAGACGGCGTGGGTTTCTTCACTGGCCACCGGCCGGGCGGATTCAGTCACCACCACGCCCTGGGCGCGCAAAAAATCCACCAGCTGGTGCAGCGCGGTTTGCACCGACACGTCCACCTCGGCCAGTGGGTCGTCAAAAATCACCGCCACCCGACACAGGCGCGGCGGCGTGCCGCTGTCGCGCCAGGCCATCGGCAGCCGGCCCAGCGGCGTCATCGCCTGCAGCGGCGTGGTCAGGATGTCCAGCGCCAGCGCCAGGTCAAACGCGCTGCGCGCCAGCGGGCCGGCCACGCCGATGTCCATGCTGTCGGCGTCGGCCTGGGGCGCCGTCTCATGGCCGGCCATCGGCACCACGCCCCAGGTGGGTTTGTGGCCCCAAACCCCGCAGTAATGGGCCGGGTTGCGGATCGACGCGCCGATGTCACTGCCCAACTCCAGTGCAGTGAAGCCGGCCGCCAGCGCGGCCGCTGCACCGCCCGATGAGCCACCCGGCGTGCGCGCCACATCCCACGGGTTGCAAGTGGTGCCGTAGACCGGGTTGAAGCTCTGCCAATCGGCCAGCGAGACCGGCACATTGCTTTTGCCGAAGACCACCGCACCGGCGTTCTTCAGCCGTTGCACCGCCACGGCGTCGGTGCTGGCGATGTGCTGGCGCAAGGCCTCATGGCCCCAGGTGGTGGGCAGGCCGGCCAGGTTGAACGATTCTTTCACCGTCATCGGCACGCCGTGCAGCGGGCCCCAAAGCTCACCGCGTGCCAGCGCCACGTCGGCTTGGCGCGCACGGTGGCGGGCACGCTCGGCGTCCAGCACCGGCAGGGCGTTGATAGTGCTGCCCAGCCGGGCGATGCGGGCCAGGAGGGTGTCCAACAGGTCCAGCGCCGACAGGTCGCGGCGGCGGATGCGCCGCGCCAGCTCAAACGCGGGCAAAAAAACCAGCTCATCCATGTTCATCTCCTGGCGCGCGGCCCTGCCGCAGTTTTGCCGATCCCGGGCGGGCACCATGCGCGGGATTGCCCGGCATCGCGGCCGGGTGCAGATCGTCGTGATCTGCAGCCAGTGAAGCCGAATGACCTGGCGGCTGCGGCGGCCGATCTACCCGCTGGAGATGGCCTGAGTTTTTGCCCGGCGGCGCTTGCCACCGCCGGGGCCGTCAAACCCGCTCGCCCACCCAGCCTGCCACTGATGCCAAGGCCTGCACCAAGTGGCCGGCATCGCTGCCGCCGGCCATGGCCAGGTCGGCCTTGCCGCCGCCTTTGCCGCCCACTTGCTGGGCGACAAAATTGACCAGCTCACCGGCCTTCAGCCGGCTGCCCGGCCGGGCCAGCACATCGGCAGTGATGCCGGCGGCCAGCTGCACTTTGCCGTTGTCTACCACCGCCAGCACGATGGCGGCTGATTTGAGCTTGTCTTTCAACTTGTCCATCGTGTCGCGCAGGGTTTTGGCGTCGGCACCGGTCAACATCGCCGCCAGCACACGAATGCTCGAACCGCCCGCCCCGCCCACGCTCACCGCCTGGGCCATCAGCTCATCGCCCTGGGCCGATGCCAGCTTGCCCTTCAAGGCGGCAATCTCCTTCTCCAGCGTTCTCACCTGGTCCAGCACCGCGCCCACCCGGGCCGGCAGCTCGGCCGGCGTGGCCTTCAGGTGGCTTGCCAGGTTGCCGACCGTGGCCTCCAGCGTTTGCAGATAGGCCAGCGCATTGCCGCCGGTCACCGCCTCCACCCGCCGGATGCCCGCTGCCACACCCGACTCGGCAACGATCTTGAACAGCCCGATATCACCGGTGCGGCCCACGTGGGTGCCACCGCACAGCTCTTTGCTGGAGCCGATGCTCAGCACCCGCACGGTGTCACCGTATTTCTCGCCAAACAGCATCATCGCGCCGGTTTTCTGCGCGTCGTCCAGCGCCATCACCTGGGCTTGTGCCGCCGCATTGGCCAGGATTTCGGCGTTCACCAGGGCCTCGACCTGGCGGATTTGTGCGTCGCTCACCGGCGCGTTGTGGGCAAAGTCGAAGCGCGTTCGGTCGGCATTGACGAGTGAGCCTTTTTGCATCACGTGGCCGCCCAGCACCTCGCGCAGCGCCTTGTGCATCAGGTGCGTGGCGCTGTGGTTGCGCACGGTGCGGGCGCGCTGCTCGGCATTGACTTTGGCCGCCAGGCTGTCGCCGACGTTGATCTGGCCCTCCACCACCCGGCCCGAATGGCCAAACACGTCGGCCTGGATCTTGGTGGTGTCGTCGATCAGCACCCGGGCCACGGCGTTGCGCAGCTCACCGCTGTCACCGGCCTGGCCACCCGACTCGGCATAAAACGGCGTGTGGTTGAGCACGATCACACAGTCGTCGCCAGCCTTGACGCTGGCCACCGGGGCGCCGTCCAGGTACAGCGCGGTGACCAAGCAGGCGTCGAACACCAAATGCTCGTAACCGTGAAAGGCGGTGGGCGCACCGCTGTAAACCAGGCCGGCGGCCAGCTTGAACCGGGTGGCGGCGCGGGCCATCGTGCGCTGCCGGCCCATCGCCGCGTCGAACCCGGCCAGGTCCACCGTCACGCCGCGCTCGCGGCAGACATCGCCGGTCAAATCGACCGGAAAGCCGAAGGTGTCGTGCAGTTTGAAGGCGGTATCGCCGTCGATGACTTTGGCGCCGGTGTTTTGCAGTTGCGCCAGCGCGGATTCAAGAATCTCCATGCCGTTGTGGATGGTTTGAAAAAACCGCTCTTCCTCGGCCTTCAAAACCTCGGTGACGCGGCCGGTGGCGCGCCGCAAATCAGGGTAGGCCTCGCCCATCTCGATATCCAGCGCCGCCACCAGGGTGTGGAAAAAAGGTTTGCGCGCGCCCAGTTTATAACCGTGGCGGATGGCGCGGCGGGCAATGCGGCGCAGCACATAACCCCGGCCCTCGTTGCCGGGGAGCACGCCGTCGGCGACCGTGAAGGCACAGGCGCGGATGTGGTCGGCAATCACTTTGAGCGACGGTGAATCCGGGTCGCAGCCGCCGTCCACTAAACCACCCCCGGCCGCATCGACGGCCTTTTTGGCCGCTGCCAGCAAACTGACAAACAAATCAATCTCGTAATTGCTGTGCACCTGCTGCAACACCGCCGCCAGCCGCTCCAGCCCCATGCCGGTGTCTACACTCGGTTTGGGCAGCGGATGCAGCACGCCGTCCTCGGTGCGGATGAACTGCATGAAGACGTTGTTCCAGATCTCGATATACCGGTCACCGTCTTCGGTAGGTGAGCCGGGCGGGCCGCCGGCGATGCCGGGCCCGTGGTCAAAGAATATCTCGGTGCACGGCCCGCACGGCCCGGTGTCGCCCATCATCCAGAAATTGTCCGACGCATACCGCGCACCTTTGTTGTCGCCGATGCGCACGATGCGCTCAGCCGGCACACCAATCTGCTGGTGCCAGATGTCATACGCCTCATCATCATCGGCATACACCGTGACCCACAGTTTGTCGGCCGGCAGTTTGAATTGCTCGGTCAACAATTGCCAGGCAAAGCCGATGGCCTCTTGCTTAAAATAGTCGCCAAAGCTGAAGTTGCCCAGCATTTCAAAAAACGTATGGTGGCGCGCGGTATAGCCCACATTGTCCAGATCATTGTGCTTGCCACCGGCGCGGATGCATTTCTGGCTGGTGGTGGCGCGCTGGTACGGGCGCTTGTCAAAACCGAGAAACACGTCTTTGAACTGGTTCATGCCGGCGTTGGTGAACAGCAGCGTCGGGTCGTCGCCCGGGATCACCGGCGATGACGCGACGATGGTGTGGCCGTTGGCCTCAAAGAACTTCAGAAAAGTGGAACGGATTTCAGCGGCTTTCATCGGCGGCTCACGGGGTTGCGGTTCAGGTAAAGGGTGACGCCAACGCGGCGGGCGGCATCAGCGAGTTGCTTGTCTTTGGTGGCCAGCGGCAGGCGCTGTTGCAAAGCGGTGTCGAGGTAACAGGCGTCGTAGGCAGTCAAGCCCCAGTCGGCGGCACGCTGGGTCCAGTGGCGGGCATCGCCCAGCATCGGCCGGGTGTCCAGGCCCACCAGTGCCAGCCGGCCCCAGCAGTCGTCCAGCGCCTGGGCGGTGATGCGGCCGGCTTTGAGCGCACGCGACAGGATGTTGCCCATTTCCAGGTGCCACAGCGCCGGCACCACCGCCTGGGCTTCGGCCATCGACTGCCACACCGCTAGCGCGTAATCGTCCTGCTCGTCCGCAAAAAACGCGCCCAGGGCGACCGAGCTGTCCAGCACAAAGCTTGCCGGCGCGGTGCTGCTCACCGGCGGCCCTCGTCGCGCAGCGCCTTCCAGTCCAGGGCCAAGGTGCGGCCGGCTGCCGCTTGCAGCAGGGCGGCCACCGCGTCGCGCCGGGCGCAGGCGTCCGGCGAGGCAGCCGGCATCGGCACCAGCCTGGCCACCGGCTTGTTGTGGCGGGTGATCACCACCTCTTCACCGCGCTCGGCCCGGGCGATCAGCTCGGACAAATGGGTTTTGGCTTCAAACAGGCCAATCGATTCCATCGCACCCCCTTGAATTGGTTGAATCAACCAGATTCTAGACGGGGTTGCGTGTGGGCAGGTGGGCCACCGTTGCCGTGTCGCAGAATTGGCCGCATGACGATCCAACACCTGACCGACGCCCAAACCCGAAGCTGGAGCCGGGCGCAAAAAGACGCCTGGTGGTTTGCCAACGTGTTTCGCGGTGACATGCCCCAGCTCACACTGCGCTCGGGCCTCACCGGTTTTTTGTTGGGCGGCTTGCTGGCGTGCACCGGGCTGTACATCGGTGCCAAGACCGGCATCAGCATCGGCGTGGGGCTGACGTCGGTGATTTTGGCGTTTGCGCTGTTCCGCGCCCTGCATGGCGCCGGCATCGGGCCTGATTGCAGCATCCTGGAGAACAACTGCACCCAGTCCATCGCCACGGCGGCGGGCTATGTGGTGACGCCGCTGTTCTCCAGCCTGGCGGCCTACATGTTGATCACCGAGCGCATCATCCCGTGGTGGCAAATGATGGTCTGGATGGTGGTGATATCGGTGTTGGGCGTGCTGGTGGCCTTTCCGATGAAGCGGCGCTTCATCAACGAGGACCAACTGCCCTTTCCCGAGGGCCGGGCCTGCGGCGTGGTGCTGGATTCTCTGTACACCGGCAATGCGGCCGACGGGGTGTACAAGGCCCGGCTGCTGGGCATCACGGCCGGGTTCACCGCCACCTACCAGGCGCTCGTCAGCGACGGCTGGATGACGCTGTTGCAGTTCAAGATTTTGCGGCTGCACCAGTGGGCCGGATTGAAAGAACCCTGGGTGCTGCATGAGCGGCTCGACACCTATTACTACCAGGCCGCAGCCCAGGCTGGCTGGCGGATGCCGCAAATCCTGGGCACCGACTTGCGTGCGCTGGGGCTGCGCCTGACGCTGGACGCCGCCATGCTGGGCGTGGGCGGGCTGATGGGCATCGCGGTGGCCACCAGTTGCCTGCTGGGGGCGTTTGTCAACTTCGTGGTGCTGGCCCCGCTGATGATCCAGGCCGGCGACATCGTCGCCCGGGTGGCGCCCAACGGCGCAGCGGTGCCAATCTCGCGTGCCGAGATCGTCAACCAGTGGTCGATGTGGTGGGGCGTGACGATGATGGTGGTGGGCTCGCTGGTCAGCCTGGCGGCCAAGCCGGCGTTGTTCACCGCCGCGTTCAAGTCGATTGGCTGGCGCAAGACAGGCGGCCCGACCCAGCCCGCCGCCCCGGCCGGGCCCGATCTGCTGGCCCACATCGAGGTGCCGCTGTGGATTTCGTATGTCGGCGTGCCGGTGTTCAGCGTGCTGGGCGCCTGGGTGACGCACCAGTTTTTTGGTGTGCCGATGTTTTTGGCCCTGATCAGCCTGCCGCTGATCTTTGTGCTGACGGTGATCTGCACCAACTCGATGGCCCTGACCAGTTGGACACCCACCGGCGCGCTGTCCAAGATCACCCAGTTCACGATGGGCGCCATCGACCGCACCAACCCGGCCAGCAACCTGCTGCCGGCCGGCATGACGGCCGAGATTGCGTCCAACGCCGCCAACCTGCTGAGCGACATCAAACCCGGCTACATGCTGGGCGGCAAGCCGCGCCACCAGGCCATTGGCCATGTGATCGGCATCTTTGCCGGGGTGATGGCCTGCGTGCCGCTGTATTTTTTGCTCTTCTTGCCGGTGGGCGCCAATGGCCTGCGGTCTACCAGCACCTTGGTGAGTGAGCAGTTTGCGATGCCGGCCGCGCTGCAGTGGAAGGGCGTGGCCGAGATCATCGCCAAGGGCTTGCAGGGCCTGCCCACGTCCGCGCTGGTGGCAATGGGCTTTGCGGCAGGGGCCGCACTGTTGATCGAGCTGGCGCGGCTGGCCAGCAAAGGCCGGTTTCAACTGTCGGCCGTGTCGGTGGGCCTGGGTGTGGTGCTGCCGCCCGAGGCCACGCTGGCGATGTTTGCCGGCGCGTTGCTGTTCTGGCTGATGGGCTTGCGCCACAACACCGCCGGCAGCGCGGGCCACAAGTTCTGGGTGGACGGCTGCGAGCCGATCTGCGCCGGGCTGATCTCGGGCGCCGCGCTGATGGGCATCGGCAATGCCATCGTCAATGTGCTGTTGAATTGACTGTGCGGTGCATTGCCCGCCTGTCATCAACGCGCCAGCCGGGCGGCGGCTGAACTTGTTATCGTTCAAATTCGTCGGCCGGTTTGCGCCATGCGGCGCACCCACCGCCACCCGATCCCCCGCCTGAAAGGACCCCCACCATGGCCAGCCACGCCAAATTCTCCTGGGACGATCCGCTGCACCTGGATGCCCAACTCAGCGACGACGAGCGCGCGGTGCGCGACGCCGCCCAGGCTTATTGCCAAGACCGGCTGGCGCCCCGGGTGCTGGACGCCTTCCGCCACGAGAAAACCGACCGCGCCATCTTCAATGAGATGGGTGAGTTGGGCCTGCTGGGCTCGATGATCCCCGAGACCTACGGCGGCGCCGGCCTGAACTATGTGTGTTACGGCCTGGTGGCGCGCGAGGTAGAGCGGGTGGATTCGGGCTACCGCTCGATGATGAGCGTGCAGACCTCGCTGGTGA
>JANMKO010000503.1:0-2023 GCA_031372085.1 Betaproteobacteria bacterium | reverse complement strand
TCGATCTGTTGCACACCGTCGGGCGCCGGTTGGCCGGCAAACAACTGTGGGCCGACAGCGGCGATGCGGCCGTGCTGCACCAGCAGATCGATGCCGGTGCGGCCGTCGGGCAGGGTGGCGTTGCGGATCAGCATGGTGGGGTGGTGGCTGGGGTGGCGCGGATGGTGGGTGCGTGCGTTGGTGCGTGCTGTGGTGCGTGCGGAAGTGCGTGCGGTGGGCGCGTGCGGTCGGCGGTCGGCCCTGAAAACCCCGGCCCGGCGGCCGGCTGGGCGGCAATGGCATCATCGTTGCATGCTCAGCCCCTCCCAGAAAAATCAGTACCAGGCCGACGGCTACCTGGTGCTTCCGGGCTTCAAATCGGCCACCCAGATCAGCGCGCTGCGCACCCGCGCGCTGCAAATCGTGCATGACTTTGATGCCGACGCCCACCGCAGCATCTTCTCGACCACCGACCAGGCGCGGCGCAGCGCCGGGGCTGATTTTCTCGATTCGGCCGAGGGCATCCAGTGCTTTTTTGAAGAAGAAGCGTTTGATGCGGCAGGCCAGTTGCGCCAGGCCAAGGCGCTGTCGATCAACAAGATCGGCCATGCGATGCACGATCTTGATCCGGTGTTCGAGCGCTTCTCGCGCAGCCCCGCACTGGCCGCGCTGGCCACCGACCTGGGGCTGGTGGACGCCCGGTTGTGGCAGTCGATGTACATCTTCAAGCAGCCCGGCATTGGCGGTGAGGTGGGTTGGCACCAGGACGCGACGTTTTTTGACACCACGCCGTCCACGGTGACGGCTTTCTGGTTTGCGCTGGAAGACGCCACCCGCGACAACGGCTGCCTGTGGGTGCAGCCGGGTGGCCACTGCGGGCCGCTGCGAGAGCAGTTCATCCGCGACGGTGACGCCGTGCGCATGCAGCCGCTGGACGCCACGCCCTGGCCCGACGCCAGCACGGCGCTGCCGGTCGAGGTGGCGGCCGGCACGCTGGTGTGTTTTCACGGCCGGCTGCCGCACTGCAGCGCGCCCAACCGGTCAGCCCAGTCACGCCATGCCTACACCCTGCATGCCACCGATGGCCGTGCCCACTACGCCCCGCACAACTGGCTGCGGCGCAGCGCGGCGCTGCCGGTGCGTGGCTTTTAGCGCGGTGCTGCGCGGGCTGTCGGGCCGGCTGTCGCGGGCTGGCCGCGCCGGCTGATGCGCCGCCGCACCGCCGCCGGCTTGCTGGTGATCGCCAGCGCCTGGACCCGCAACTGGCGCCGTTTTCGGCGTGACGGTGACCGCTCGACCGCACAAACCCGGCCGGCTGCGGCGGGTCAGCGTTTGACCAGCGTGGCGCCGACGGCGCGGTGGCTCTTTTCCAGAAAGTAAATATTGGCGGCTGCGTGCGGTGAAATCACGCCATAACCCAGCACAGGCGTGCGTGCGGGCATGTCCGCAAGCCGCTCGATCACCGACCCGATGCCGACGATCCGGCGGCCCACACGGACTGAATTGGCCTGCCTGACACGCAACAGGGCCAACAACTCGTCTGCCGGCTCACGGGAAGGCGCCAGGGTCGAGAACTCGGCTTCAGGGTCGCGAAGCAACTGCGCAACGCAGGCAACGTCGTCGGGATGCAGTACCGGCAAGGTCGATTTGATCAAGGATTCTGTTTGGCGTGTCATGGGTTCGTCACTCCTAAACCAGATCGAAAGCCCTTTAGCAGCACTTCCCGCTCCCACCACACATCAGGAGAAGATTGCCGATGCCATTTGGCGCCGATTGGCGGCAACTCCATGAGGCCACAACCCGCAGACAAGCGGGATGCGCGCAGTTCAAGGATGCCGATGGGGCCGGCCTTAGCATGGCGCCCAAACCGCTAAACGCCTGCCCGCCCACCGGACTTCGCATGCCCCCCAACCCCCGCATCCCCGGCCGCCGCCTGCTGCAATCGCCCGGCCCCACGCCGGTGCCCGACGCGGTGCTGCACGCCATGCAGCGCCAGCCGATGGACATGGGCGACCCGCGGCTGGATGCCACCATCGCCGCCTGC
>JANMKO010000497.1:0-5139 GCA_031372085.1 Betaproteobacteria bacterium | reverse complement strand
CACCCACCGGCCTGCGCGGTCCGGCCTGGGCCGGCAACAGGGCCTGTGCCAGCGTGTGCAGCGCCTGCGCGGTGAGCTTGCCGGTGGCCTCACGCGGCAGCGCCGGCACCAGCACCACCTGGCGCGGCACAAACACCGGCTCCAGCACCTGGCGCAACGCGGCGATCACCTGGGCCGGGCGCAGGGTGGCCGAGACCACAAAGGCCACCGGCCGAACCACGCTGTCCAGCACCTCGTCGGGCAGCCAGAAAGCGCCGTCCTGCACGCCCGGGATGCGATTCAGGTGGTGGTCGAGCAGGCCGATCGAGCTGCGCTTGCCGGCCACATGCACCAAGTCATTGGCGCGGCCCAGCAGCCGGAAGTGGCTGGCGTCGGTGATTTGCAGCCGGTCGGACAGCGGCGTGGGCTCGGCCAGGTGGCCGCCTTGCACGGTGAAAACGGCCGGCTCGTCGGCGCTGCCGGCGCTGCCGGCGCCCGCAATCGCCCCCCCCGGCGTGGCAGCGCACGCCGGCTGCCGCTGCACGCGCAGGCTGCCGAAGGTGTGCCACAGATCACCCAACGCGGTGCGCCGGCTGGCCACCTGGCCGGCCTCGGTGCAGCCGTAGATCTCCACCAGCACGCCGCCGAACCGGGCCTCGGCCTGGCGTGCCAGGTCGGGCGACAGCGGCGCGGTGGCGCTGAGCACCAGGTCGGTGGGCGGCAGATCGAGCCCCGACAGCAGCAAGGCCTTGAGGTGGAACGGCGTGCTCACCAGCGCCCGGGGCCGGGGCACCGACGCCAGTGCGGCCACGATGTCGGCCGGGTAGAAAGGCCGGCCGGCCTCAAACGCCGCGCCACCCAGCAGCGCCAGCAGCACGCTGGACTCCAGGCCGTAGCTGTGCTGCGGCGGCACGGTGGCCACCACCGTCAACCCGGCCAGTGACGGCCGGCCCAGCTGCTGGGCCAGGCGCTGCGCGGCGGCGCCGACGTTGACCGTCCACTGCCGCCAGCTCTTGGCATGCGGCTGGGGCTGGCCGGTGGAGCCCGATGTCAGCAGGCTGGTGGCCAGCGCGTCGGCGGCCACCACCGGCCAGCCCGGCGCGGCGCCGGCCGGGCCGGGCTGGGCGTGCAGCCCGGTAAATGCCGGGGGATGCAGCGGCAGGGGATGCAGCGCCGGGGGATCCAGCGCCGGGGGATCCAGCGCCAGGGGATCCAGCGCCAGGGGATCCAGCGGCAAGTGATGCAGCGGCAAAGCATGCAGCGGCAAGCGATGCAGCGGCACGCCGGGCGTTTGCAGCGCCGCATCGTCGGTCAGGCCGTAGGCCCGCGCGGCGTGCTGGTGCAGCTGCGCCACGGTGTCGGGCCGGGCATTGGGCGGCAACAGGCTGGCCTGGCCGCGCTGCAACGCGGCGCCCAGGGCCACCGCAAAGGTGTAGCGGTCGGTGCACAGGTTGATCATCGGGCCGCTGGCCGGCAGGTGGGCGGCCAGGGCGGCCACGTCCAGCAGGTAGCGCGCCACGCTGATCGGCTGGCCGGCGCGCCAGGCCAGGATGGCCGCGCTGTCGGCCCCGGCCAGCAGCGGCAGGGTGGCGGCGCTCACTCTGGCAGCGGCCGCTCAGGGCCGTGCGGCGCTGCGGCCGGCGCCGTTGGCGCGGCGCTGCCGGCATCGGGCTGGCGCACCGCACGCAGCATGTCGGCCAGCGTGACCCGGTCAAACTCGGGGTGCAGCCGAAAGCGCAGCACGTACTCGCCAAAAAACAGCCCGGCGATCAGCAGCGGTGTCAACACATTGGCCAGCAGCGACCAGGCCGACCACGGCAGCGCCGCATACACCGCCACCGACAGCCCGGCCATGCCGAAAAAATAACCCACCCACGACCACGTGACCCGGCGCGTGTAGGCAGCCAGCGGCGGCGTGATCGGCTGCAGCCGGCCCGCCATGCGGGTGACCAGCGGCGTGTGGCCAGGCCGCAAGCTGGCGGCAAACCCACCGCCCAGCACCAGATGCACCCCCAGGTGCTGGGCCAGGTAGAGCCGCTGCACGTCGCCCAGCCCCGCGCTGGCCAGCGCCGCCACCACACCGGCCAGCAAGACCATCACCAGCGCCACGCCCAGCGCCGCCACCAGGGCCGGCCGCCAGGCCGCCGCACCCCAGTGCGGCGCGCGTGGGTGGCCGCGCCAGGCCAGGTGGCCGCGCCAGGCCAGGCCCAGCACCGGCACCAGCAGCGGGCCCAGCAGCACGGCCACGGCCCACGGGGCGGCTGTGGCATGCAGCATCAGGGCATGCGCCAGCAGCGCGTACAGCACGGCGGCCAGGCCGCCCAGCAGCCAACGGGCTTTCATCACCCGCTGCGGCGGCTGGGGCGCGCCCCGTCAGAGCGTGCGGTGCGCGGCGACATGGGCCGCCAGCGTGCGCAGGGACTGGAAGATGGGGTGGTTGTTCTCGTCGTCCGAGCGCAACTGAAAGCCGTAGCGGCGCGACACCTCGAGTGCCAGCTCCAGGATGTCGATCGAATCGAGCCCGAGGCCGTCACCGTACAGCGGCGCGGTGGCGTCCAGCGACTCGGCAGCGACGTCGAGGTTCAGCGCCTCGACCAGCAGCGCGGCCAGCTCGGCCTCCAGCGCCTGGCCGGGCGCGCCCGGTGCGTCGGACGGGTCAGGCAGGCCAGGGTCGGCAAGGGCAGTCAATGGCATGGTGTGGGGCGCGAAGGGCGCAAAAAAGGGGGACCAGGCAAGCCCTTGATTGTAGGCACCGCGCGGGTCGGCGCCGTCGGCCCAGCGGGCCCGCCAGCCCGGTGGCGGGGCCGGCGGTGGCCGGGCCGGCAGGCCGCGTGGCGGCCCGTGGTGGCCGGTCAAACCGCCCGCAGCGCGGCCCGCAGTTGCTCACCCAGCGCCGGCTTGTCGTGGAACGGGTCGGTCGGGTTGCGGCCCTGCACCACGTCGTCCAGCCGGGTGGTCACCGAGGCCAGTGCCTTGGGGTGGCTGAAGATGTAGAACTGCCGGTCGCGCAGCGCGGCAAACACCTTGGCCGCCACGTCGGCCGCGCTGACCCGGCCGCTGCCCACTGCGCGCTCGCTCATCGCCTGGCCGATGAGTTGGCTGCGCGTGGGTTGGGAATCGGCGTCCTGCATGCCGGCCGGCCGGTTGCGCTGGCTGGCACTGATGCCGGTGGGCACAAAGAATGGGCACAGCACATGGGCATGCACTTGTGTGGTGACCAGCGCCAGGTCTTGGTACAGCGTCTCACTGAGCGTGACCACTGCATGCTTGCTGACGTTGTAGACGCCCATGTTGGGGGGGCTGAGCAGCCCGGCCATCGACGCGGTGTTGACGATGTGGCCCTGCCAGGCGGGATCGGCCGCCGCCGCCGCCAGCATCATCGGGGTGAACATCCGCACGCCGTGCACCACGCCCCACAGGTTGACGCCCAGCACCCACTCCCAATCCTTGAGCGTGCTCTCCCAGACCAGGCCACCACTGGCCACACCGGCGTTGTTGAAGACGAGGTGGGGCGCGCCAAACTGCTGCTGTACCTCAGCCGCCAGGGCCTGCATCGCGTCAGCGCTGGCCACATCGACGCTGCGCGCCAGCACCTGGCCGCCGTGCGGTGCGGCCAGCACCTCGATCTCGGCCAACGCGGCGGCCAGCGCATCGGGCTGCACATCGACCAGCACCACATGCATGCCCTCGCGGGCCGCGATGCGGGCGCATTCGAGGCCAAAGCCCGATGCGGCGCCAGTGAGTACCGCCGTGCGGCCTTTGAAGTCGGTCATGGCAAAACCTCTTTCTTGATCTGGAAACCAAAACGCGGAAAGTGCACCTGCACCGTGCCGGCACGGGCATCGGTGCGGCGGATCACCACGCTGTCGGCCGACAGGCCCACCAGGCTGCCGGCCACCGGGTCGGGCCCGGTGTCGATGGCGGCCACGGTGACGGCCTGGCCGGCTGCAAAGCCCAGGCCGGGCTCGACAAACACGGGGGCATGGCCGACAGCGGACGCTGCCGCTGCCACGGCCACCGCATCGGCGCTGCCCATGCGCGCACTGTTGCCATGGCCGATGGCCAGCAGCCGGTCGAGCCAGGCACCCAGCGCGGCATGCGGCGCCAGGATGTGGGCCACCGGCGGCGCGCGGCGGATAAACCACAGCGTGTGCGCCACCGCAAAGTCGGCAATCGTCGGCGCGGCACCCAGCAAGAACGGGCCACCCTGCTCCAGCTGGGCATCGAGTGCGGCCAGATGGGTTTTGAGCTGCACGGTGGCGTCGGTCAGCGTCATGCGGCGGGCGCCGCCCGACATGGCGGCCCGGTCAGCGGCAAACGCCTTCATCGCCTCGGGCGTCGGGTTGTCAAACAGCGCAGCGGCACCGGCGGGTTGCAAAGTCCAGGCCACTGCGGCCCAGAACAGCGTGCTGTCGGCCCACTGCGCCAGCGGCACGGCCAGCGGGGCGCTGGCCGGGTACAGGCCGGGCAGCGGCTGGATCTGGTCCAGCACCCGGGCGATCAGTGCCGAATCGCAATAGATATCGGCGCCGATCTGCAGCACGGGTGTCTTGCGGTAGCCGCCGGTGAGCGCCACCACATCGGGTTTGGGCAGGATGACGGGGATCAGCACCGATCGCCAGGCAAGATGCTTGAGGCCGAAGATCAGCCGGATCTTCTCGGAGAACGGTGAGTTGGGGTAGTGGTGAAAAATCAGTTCAGGCATGGCGCGAGGCTCCGGGCGGGCAGCACATTTCAAGGTGCGGGATGGTGTCTTCGAGGTACGGCTGGCCCACCGGCACAAAGCCGTGCCGGGCATAAAAGCCTTGCAAATGCGCTTGTGCACTGATGCGGTTGCCCTGGCCGGGCCAGGCCGCGTGGCTGCGCGCCAGGCCTTGCGCCACCAGTTGGTCGGCCAGGCCGGTGCCGCGCAGCGGTTTGTCCAGCACCACCCGGCCCATCGACGGCTCGGCGTACTTCAGGCCGGGATCGACGACGCGCAGGTAGGCGCGTAAATCACCGCTGGCGTCCCGACCCAGCAGGTGGCCGCTTTGGCGGTCGTAACCATCCGGGTCGAGAAACGGGCCTTGTTCGAGGATGAAGACCCTGGCCCGCAGCGCCAGCATGTCGTAGACGCCGTCGGCGCCCAGATCACTGAAGCGCTGCCAGGCCCAGACCAGC
>JANMKO010000491.1:0-8827 GCA_031372085.1 Betaproteobacteria bacterium | reverse complement strand
TGTAGATGCGTGTGCCCACCAGATCGGCCGGCACCAGATCGGGCGTGAACTGGATGCGCTTGAAGCTGCCGCGCAGGGTGGCCGCCAGGGTGCGCACGGTGAGGGTCTTGGCCAGCCCGGGCACGCCTTCAACCAGCAGATGGCCCTGGGCCAGCAGGGCCACCATCACCCGCTCAAGAAATCGGTCCTGGCCGACGACGATGCGCTTGACTTCATACAGCAGGCGCTCCATCAACTGGGCAGATTCTTGCGGGATCGAGGCGGGTGTGGTCATCGTGGGGGGGTCAAACAGCGGGTGGCGGGTTGAATCAAGGCTCAAAAAGGTGGCATGCCGACGCCGGCGGCGGCGGCTTCGATCGGCACCGCAAACCCGATGCCGATGAAGGTGCGCTGCTGGTTGGGGTTCATGATGGCGGCCACGATGCCCACCACATGGCCGTCCATCGTCACCAGCGGCCCGCCTGAGTTGCCGGGGTTGGCGGCGGCATCAAACTGGATCAGGTTGGTGAGGATGCGCTGGCCTTCGGGTGAGCGGAACTCGCGCTTCAGCCCCGACACCACGCCGAGTGAGGCCGACGGCCCGATGCCGAACGGAAAGCCCACCGCCAGCACCGGCTCGCCCGGGCTCAGCCCGGCGGTTGATCGCAGCGTGGCGGCATGCAGGTCGTCAGGAATGGTCTTGGCTTGCAGCACCGCCAGGTCGTTTTCGGGCTGGCGGCTGACGACAAAGGCCTCGCTCTGGCTGCCGTCGGCAAAGGTGACGGTCAGGCGGGCGGCGCCGTCCACCACGTGCAGGCTGGTCAGGATCAGGCCTTTGTCAACGATCACCACGCCGGTGCCCACGCTGTGGCCGTCTTCACCGTGCGGGCCGGGGGGTCGGCTCTGGCCGTGCGGGTGGTCTGCGCCCAGCCGGGGGGCGGCGGGCTTGGCGGGGGCTTTGCCGCCGTCCTTGTCCGGCCGGCCGTCGTCCGCCGCCGATTCGCCCTCCACCCGCACCACCGACGGCAGCACGGCCTGGTAGGCCGCCACCCCGGGGCCGGCCAGCGGCTCTTTGGCGATGGATTCGCGCAGCGCGGCGTCGATCTGGGCCAATGTCAGCGGGCGCTGCACCCGGGCTGTCCAGCCCGGCCAGCCGGCGGCCGTGACCAGGGCCAGCACCGCAACCGCTGCCAGCGCGCGCCGGTGGCGGTGCAGCCGGATGGCCAGCCGGCGGCGCAGCGTCAGCGGCTGGCCGGGGGGTGCGCTGGCACCCGGGTCAGCGGCCAGCAGGCCGGCGGTATCGGCTTGACCCGGCAGCGCCTGCGCCGGGCCGGCGGGGCGTTGCGGGGATGGGCTGTACAGCGAGGGGCGGGCCATGAGTCAGCGGCTCCGGCAGCCGCCAAAGTGCTGCCCGTGGGCACGGTATCACGGGGCCAACCGCCTTGCAGGCATCATCGGGCGGTGACCTGGATCGACACCCACTGCCACCTCGACGCGCCCGAGTTCAACCCCGACCGGCCGGCCGTGCTGGCCCGTGCCCGGGCGGCCGGCGTGGCCATGCTGGTGCTGCCGGCGGTGGCGGTGGCGCACTTTGATGCGCTGCGCGCGCTGGCCCACGGCCACGGCCTGGGCTATGCGCTGGGCATCCACCCGCTGTTTGTCGACCAGGCCGCCGATGAAGATCTGGACCGCCTGGCCGACGCGCTGGCCCGCCACCGCGACGATCCGCACCTGGTGGCGGTGGGCGAGATCGGGCTCGATCACTTTGTGCCGGGGCTCGACCGGGCGCGCCAGGCGCGCTTCTACACCGCCCAGCTCAAACTTGCCCAGCGCGCCGGCCTGCCGGTGATCCTGCATGTGCGGCGCTCGGCGGATGCGCTGCTGCACGGTCTGCGCCGGGTGCCGGTGGCCGGCGGCATTGCGCATGCTTTCAACGCCAGCCGGGTGCAGGCGGATGTGTTCACCGGCCTGGGTTTCAAGCTGGGTTTTGGTGGTGCGCTGACCTTCGAGCGGGCCTTGCAGATCCGCCGGCTGGCGACGGATCTGCCAGCAAGCGCGCTGGTGCTGGAGACCGACGCCCCCGACATCGCGCCGCAGTGGCTGTACCGCAGCGCCGCGCAGCGCGCCGCCGGGCTGGCCAGCCGCAATGAGCCGGCCGAGCTGCCACGCATCGCCGCCAGCCTGGCCGCCCTGCGCGGCTGGACGCTGGCGCAGACGGCCGCCGTCACCCGGGCCAACGCGCTGGCCGCGCTGCCCCGGCTGGGGGGGTTGCCCGGGTTGGGCGCGGTGGGTGCGTTGGGTGCGTCGGGCGACTTGGGTGTGTCGGGTGCGTCGGGTGGAGCGGCCATTGAATCCGCTTGATCCCGCCGCCCTGCCGGCCGCCGCGACATTCACTGCGACGCCCACTGCGGCACCCGCTGCGGCGCCGCTCACCGGCCTGGCTGCGGTGGCCGGTCCCGCCACCCGGCTGCTGGTGCTGGGCAGTTTTCCGGGCGTGGCGTCGCTGGCGGCGCAGCAGTCTTACGCCCATCCGCGCAACCAGTTCTGGCCCCTCCTGGGCGCGCTGTGGGGCATCGATCTGCGGGCCTTGTCCTACCCGCAGCGGCTGCGGGTGATGCAGGCCCACGGCCTGGGCCTGTGGGATGTGTACGCCAGTTGCCAGCGCAGCGGCAGCCTGGACAGCGCCATCACCGCCGCCCGGCCCAACCCGCTGGCCGCGCTGGCCGCCACGCTGCCGCTGCTGGCGGCCATCGTGCACAACGGCGGTGAGTCGGCGCGGTCCGTCAAGATCACCGCCGCGCTCGGCCTGCCGGTCTACCGCCTGCCGTCCACCAGCCCGGCCAATGCCAGCTGGTCGTTTGAGCGAAAAACCGCGGCCTGGAGCGCGGTGTTGCAGCGCCACGGCTTGCTGCGGGTCGTTGATCAACCCGCCGATCAACCCGCCTGATCAACCCGGCTGACCCACCCGCCTGATCAACCTGCCAGATCAACCCGCCTGATCAACCCGCACGATGCCCCGAAAGCGAGCGCAAACCACCCTGGCCGGCGCCACCATCAGTGAGTTTGACGGCGTGCGCTACCTGCACCTGGGCACCGCCTGGGTGCAGGGCGCCATGCGCATCGCCCGGCCGCGCAAGCTGGAGCTGGACTACATCCAGCGCATGATGGCCTGGCTGCTGTGGCTGCCCAGTGACGCGCTGGGCCCCGCCAGCCCGCCCGGCCGGGCGCTGCAGCTTGGCCTGGGCGCGGCGGCGATCACCCGCTTCACCCACCAGGTGCTGCGCTGGCCCACGGTGGCGGTGGAGATCAACCCCAGCGTGGTGATGGCCTGCCGCATCTGGTTTCACCTGCCGCCCGACGATGCCCGGCTGCAGGTGGTGCTGGCCGATGCCGGGCGCTGGGTGCAGCTGCGCGCGCACTGCCAGTCTGCCGACGCCCTGTGCGTTGATCTGTACGACCACGACGCCGCCGCGCCAGTGCTGGACGACGCCGCGTTTTATGCCGCCTGCCGCGACGTGCTGGCGCCGGGCGGGCTGATGACGGTCAACCTGTTTGGCCGCGACGCCAGCTTTGAGCGCAGCGCGGCCCGCGTGGCCGCCGCCTTTGGCGCCGACCAGGTGTGGCAACTGGCGCCCACCAAAGAGGGCAATACCGTGCTGGTGGCGGCCCGCGGCGTGGTGGTGCCCGACGGCGAGACACTGACGGCGCGCGCCGAGCTGATCGAAGCCCGCTTCGGCCTGCCGGCGCGCAAATGGCTGCGCCTGGTGCAGCCGTACAGTGCCAGGGTTTGAGCGGCGCGGGCTGGCCGCCCGCTGCGCCACGGCCCGGCCACGGCCGGTGCATGACGGCCCTGCCGTGGCACTTGAAACGCCGGCCTTCGTCTCCCAGAATCAGCGCCACACCACCGCCTTCGAAAGGGCCCATCCATGACCGCATTCCCCTCGCAACGCGCGCTAGCGCTGGCATCGATCACCGTGCTGGGCCTGCTGGCCGCGCCGGCCGCGCACAGCGACCCGCAGGCCCGGCCTTTCACGGTCACGGTGGCCACCCAGGAGACACTGGCCCCCAACCCGGCGGCCTGCCCGCTGACGATTCTGCAGGGCACCACCACGGGCCAGGGGCATGCCACGCACATGGGCCGGGTGACGGTCAGCTCTACCGATTGTGTTGCGCTGGGGGCCAGCCAGTTCACCTTCACCAACGGGGCTTTGGTCATCGTGGCCGCCAACGGCGACCAGCTCACCGCCGATTACAGCGGCGCGCTGCTGCCCACCGCCGCCTACCCGGTGTACAGCCTGTCGGGCAGCTTTCGCATCACCGGCGGCAGCGGGCGCTTCAGCGGCGCCATTGGTGCCGGCACACTGCGCGGCACCAGCAATGTCGTCACGGGGCAGGGCGCTTACGTGGCCACGGGCACCCTCGGTTATTGAGGGCGGCCAGACCGGATGGCGGCCAGACCGGCCCCGGCCGCCAGACCGGCCCCGGCATGCCCGGCCGTCAAGCGCGGCGGCGCAGTCCGGTCACGCCGGCCAGGGCCAGTGCCACCAGCGCCAGTGAGCCGGGCTCGGGCACGGCGGCAGCGCCCAGCGGGGCGTTGAGCTCGTTGCTGATCAACTGGAAGGTGGGGCTCAGGCCGCCATCGGCCCAGTCGTAGCCCGTCACCCACACCGTGCCACTGCCGTAGGCGCCGCCGACGATGGCCGCCGCACCCGAGCTGCTGCGCGTGGCGTACACCGTGCCGCTGCCCAGCGCGGTGATGTCCTGGAAGTACTCGGTCGCGCCGTCATCCACGTACGACGCGCCCAGCCCGCTGCCCAGGCCGGCCGCGCTGCCGGCGGCGCTGAACACCACAGGATCGCCGGTGATGGCACTGCCGTAGTTGTCGCTGGCCGCGCCGCCCAGCAAGCCCATGCCGTAGGCCGCCGCCGACCACTCGGTGATCACCATGCCGCCAGCGGCGATGAAGGCCGTCAGGTCGGTTGTCGGGGCATCACCGCGGCCCAGGATCACCGCATTCAGGCCCGCCAGCGACACCGCGTCCAGGGCGGCCAGGTTGGTCACCGTGTGGCCAAAGCCGCTCAACCCGGCGCTCACGTAGCCGTAGCTCGGGTAGCTGTCGAGCAGGCCGACGACCGCCGCCTGGGCCTGCAGCGCGCCGCAGCCCAGCAAGGTGACCAGCAGCAATTTTTGAAGTTTCATGGTGCACTCTCATCAAGGTGGCGACTGGGACATCCAATCATTGATAAAAGTGTCACTTCGATGCCGGCCCGCCACATCCCCGTGCACCGGGGGCCGGGTGTCCCGCAGACCAATGGTCCGGGCGCGCCCGGCGTGCAGTAGTCCACACAGGGCAAAAGCCGGGCCCGCCCGACCCCGTGCCTGAAGGGTGGGCGGCGGGTGCCGCCCGCGCCGTCAATCGCCGCCGCTGCCCACCTTGCCACGCAGCGCCTTGGTCGCGCCGCGCTGTACCTTGCCCGCCACCCGGCGCTGTTGTGAGCCCTTGGTGGGCCGGGTGGCGCGCCGGGCCTTGGGCACAAACGCCGCCTCGGTGATCAGTGCGCGCAGCCGGTCGATCGCGTCTTGCCGGTTGCGCGCCAGGCTGCGGTGGTCTTGCGCCTTGATCACCACCACGCCGTCGCCGCTGATGCGCTGGTCGGGCCAGGCCAGCAGGCGCGCCTTGATCGCGTCCGGCAGGCTGGACGCCGCCACGTCGTAGCGCAGGTGCACCGCATTGCTCACCTTGTTCACGTTCTGCCCGCCCGCACCCTGGGCGCGGATGGCGCTGAACTCGATCTCGTCGCTGCGGGGGTGGCCGGCCAGCGCTGGCATGATCAACATTTCAGGCAACGGGGGCGGCAAGCATGGTCGGCGTCACGGACTACTGGGCTTTTGTGCTGGCGGTGATTGTCTTCCTGGCCATCCCCGGGCCGGGCAACCTGGCCTTGATCACGTCCACCGGCCAGGGTGGGGTGGTGGGCGGTCTGGCCGCCACGCTGGGCGTGATTGCCGGAGACCAGTTGCTGATGTGGCTGGCCGTGGCCGGCGTGGCCACCTTGCTGGCCACCTCACCCCGGTTGTTTGTCGGCGTGCAGTGGCTGGGTGCGGCCTACCTGGCCTGGCTGGGCTGGCGTTTGATCAGGGCCCAACCGGGCGATGCGCCGGTGCTGCACATGCACGCCGGCCAGTACTTCAGGCAGGCGCTGATGATCACCCTGCTCAACCCGAAGGCGATTGTGTTTTACATGGCGTTTTTTCCGCTGTTTGTTGATCCGGTGCGCCACCAGGGCCTGCTCACCTTTGGTGTGATGGCGGCCACGGTGGCGGGGCTGACGTTTTTGTACGGCGCGCTGGCGGTGGCGCTCACCCACCACTTTGCCGAGCGCCTGCGCGCCAACCCGCGGGCGGTGCGCTGGCTCAACCGCCTGGCCGGCACCTTGCTGCTGGGTTTTGGGGTGCGGCTGGCGCTGTCGCGTTGACTTGCTTGCAGCGCCGCCTTTGGGGGGTGCGGCCTCCGGGCGTAGTCGGCACGGGCAAATCATGTCAGCATGCCCGGCAGGCCAAGCAGCGGGGTGTCGGGCATGAGAAATCTGGTGTTGTTGATCGTCGCGCTGCTGGCCGGTGCGGCGGGTTGGTACATCGGCTCTTGGTCGGGGCGCGACGCCCTGCAGGCGCTGGCCAAGGCCAAGACGCTGGGTGAGCAGGCGCAAACCGCGCACGACAAGGCGGTGAAGGGCCTGAATGACCAACTGGCCGGTTTGGGCGCCGACTACGCGCAGGGCAAAAAATCACTCGAAGACGCGCACGCCCAGGCCAAACGCGAGTTCAGCACCGTGCTGGCCGGCCGCGACCAGCGCATCGCCGACCTGGGCCGCGTGCGCACCACCACCCAGACCCAACTGGCCGGCCTGAAACAAGCCCTGGCCAACGCCGGCACAGGCACCGGCACGGCGGGCGGCGCCACGGCGCAAGACCGTGAGCGGCTGCAGGCCGACATCAACCGGCTTGAAAAACAGGTGGCCGACCAGCAGACCCTGATCGCCGGGCTTGAATGCTCCAAGGTGGCGGTGCCCGGTGAGCTGCTGGCGCCGCTGCGCCTGGGAGCCCAACCATGATCGCCCGCCGTCGCATTGGCCCCGCCCGGTGGGCGCTGGCGGCGCTGAGCGCGGCACTGGCCCTGCTGGCCGGCTGCGCGCCCACGCTGCCGGTGGTCGTCAAGCCGATCGACTGCCCTGTGCCGGCTGACCTGCTGGCCCAGCGCTGCGACGAGCCCCGCCCGGTGGCCGACGGCATCAGCTTTGCCGATGTCATCGCCATCGGCATCGACGACCGCAAAGCCCTGCGCGCCTGCGCCGCGCACGACCGGGTGCTGGCCGACATGGTGCTGGCCTGCCAGCGCACGCTGAAGGACTACAACGACAAGCTGGTCGAGATCAACCAGAAGATTTCCGCCAAGCCCTGACGGGCTGCGGCCGCAGGGCGGCAAAGCCGCAAAGCGCCAAAGCGACAAAGCGCCAAGTTCGCAGGCTAGCATCGGGTTTTGACCGATGGGTGCCCATGGCCGCCAGCCTGCTGCTCTTGCTCGACGACATCGCCAGCGTGCTGGACGATGTGGCCACGATGGCCAAGATCGCGGCCAAAAAAACGGCCGGCGTGCTGGGCGACGATTTGGCGCTGAACGCCCAGCAAGTGAGCGGCGTGCGCGCCGACCGCGAGCTGCCGGTGGTCTGGGCGGTGGCGCGCGGCTCACTGCTGAACAAGGCCATCCTGGTGCCGGCGGCGCTGGCCATCAGTGCCTGGGCGCCGGTGCTGATCACGCCGCTGCTGATGGTGGGTGGGGCTTACCTGTGCTTTGAGGGGGTTGAGAAGCTGGCGCACAAATACCTGCACAGCCCGGCGCAAGCCAAAGCCGAGCACGACGCGTTGGCGCAGGCGCTGGCCGACCCGGCAATCGACATCGCGGCGCTGGAGAAAGACAAGATCAAAGGCGCGGTGCGCACCGACTTCATCCTGTCGGCCGAGATCGTGGTGATCTCACTGGGCACGGTGGCCGGCGTGCCGCTGGCCCAGCAGTTTGCCGTGCTGGCCGGCATTGCGCTGCTGATGACGGTGGGCGTCTACGGCCTGGTGGCCGGCATCGTCAAGCTCGATGACCTGGGCCTGTGGCTCAGCCGCCGGCCCGGCGCGCCGCTGGGGCAGGCGCTGGGCCGGGGCTTGTTGCGCGCCGCCCCGGTGCTGATGAAAACCCTGTCGGTGGTGGGCACGGTGGCGATGTTTCTGGTGGGCGGCGGCATCCTCACGCATGGCATTGCGCCACTGGGCCAAACCATCGAGGCCTGGACCGGCGGCTTGGGCGCGCTGGGTGCCACTTTGCTGCCGCTGCTGGCCGATGCGCTGGTGGGGCTGCTGGCCGGCGCGCTGGTGCTGGCGGCGGTGCTGCTGGCGCGCAAGGTGTGGGCGCCGTCGCGGCCAGCGCAGGCATGAGGCGCGGGCCGGCATGACGGCGTGGCAGGCGATGCGGCGGGCGATGCGGCAGGCGATGCGGCAGGCCGGGGCCGCGACCGCATGACGCCAGGATGACGCCAAGATGACGCACACCCGCCCCGCGCTGCCGGCCGGCATCTGGATGCTGGGCTTTGTCAGCCTGCTGATGGATGTGTCGTCCGAGATGATCCACAGCCTGTTGCCGCTGTTCATGGCCACCGTGCTGGGCGCCAGCGCGCTCACCATCGGCCTGATCGAGGGCGCGGCCGAGGCCACGGCGCTGATCGTCAAGGTGTTTTCGGGCGCGCTCAGTGATTGGCTGGGCCGGCGCAAAGGCCTGGCGCTGCTGGGTTATGCGCTGGGCGCG
>JANMKO010000455.1:0-4209 GCA_031372085.1 Betaproteobacteria bacterium | reverse complement strand
GCGATCAGCCTGTCCAACGACGGCGCGCTGGTGCTGGGCCACTGGGGCATCGACGACATCTACAACCGCTTTGAGCCGGTGCTGTGGCAGGCGGCCAGCCGCACCAACATCACCCCGGGCTGGCTGGGCCAGGGCCGGTACGCGGTCTTCAACCCCGCCAAAGCCGAGCTGGCGCTGTTGCAGCACGACGGTGAGGTGGCGGTGTGGCCCAACTCGGCGCTCACCGCCGCCGCAGCGTCCGGTGCCAGCGCGCCCGAGCCGCTGCTGCGGCTGGCCGCCAAGCCGGGCCGCAACCGGGTGGCGCTGAGCCCGGACGGCCGCTGGATGGCCATCAGCGAAGGCCTGAAGGTGATGCTGTGGGACCGCCAGGCGCCCAGCGCCGCACCGCTGGCGCTGGCCGGCCACAGCGGCGACGTGAGCACCATCGCCTTCAACCCCGACGGCAGTGCACTGGTCACCGCCAGCGCCGACCGCACCGCCCGCGTCTGGCGGCTGGCGGGCACGCCCGCGGGCAAAGCGCCGCCATCGGTTGAGCTGGGCGGCGGCCACAGCGCCGCGCTGTCATCGGCCCGGTTCAGCCCCGACGGGCTGCGCGTGGTCACCGCCAGCGACGACAACACCGTGCGGGTGTGGGACGCCGCCAAAGGCAACCAACTGGCCACGCTGTACCGCCATGCCGGCGCCGTGCGCAGCGCACTGTTTGATGCCAGCGGTGAAAAAATCCTGTCGGTCAGCGACGACGGCACCGCCATGCTGGGCCGCTGCGACGCCTGCCGTCTGGCGCTGCCGGCGCTGCGCAAACTGGCTGAGGACGGTGTCAAGCTGGCGCCCGGTGAGCTGGATTCACTCACCGCCGAGGGCAAGCCCCGGCTGCACACCTTCATGCTGCCGAGGTGGTTGACCGACGGCAAGTGAGCCGGCCGTGCAGCAGCACCGCTAGAATCAGACTATTCAGGTCAGAATGGAGAACTGCATGCAAACCTGGCAGATGCAAGAAGCCAAGGCCCGTTTGTCCGAGGTGGTGAAACGGGCTGCGCTGCACGGGCCGCAAGACATCACGCTGCACGGGCGCTCGGTGGCGGTGGTGCTCACCCGCGCGGCGTTTGACCGCTTGTCGGGCCAGCAGGCGTCGCTGGTGGACTTCATGCAAGCGTCGCCGCTGGCCGGCCTGGACGACGAGCTGCACTTGGCGCGGGACAGCAGCCTGACCCGCGATCTGGTGTTGTGATCGCAAGGCGGACCTGAGCGCGTGAGCTATCTGCTTGACACCAACGTGCTGTCCGAACTGCGCCGCAAGCTGCCGGATGCCCGGGTGAAGCACTGGTTTGCATTGCGACCGGCGGGCACGCTGTACCTGAGCGTGCTGACGCTCGGTGAAATCCGCAAGGGCGTGCAAGCGCTGGCTGACCCGGCCCGCCGTCCGCCATTGCTGGACTGGCTGGAGACCGCGCTGCCGGCCTTCTTCTCCGGCCGCATCCTGCCCATCGATGCCACCGTGGCCGACCGCTGGGGCCACCTGGTGGCGCAGGCCGGCCGGCCGCTGCCCGCCATCGACAGCCTGCTGGCGGCCACCGCCGCCCAGCACGGGCTGATCCTGGTCACCCGCAACGGGCGCGATGTGCAGGGCATGGGCGTGCAGGTGATCGATCCTTGGGCCGCTTGACGGGCCAGTCGGTCAGGCAAGACGGTCGTCGGGCAGGTCAGCCGCCGGTGAAGCGCCGGTAGGTGTCGTAACCGGGTTGATCGACCGCCAGCTTGTCCAGCGTGCTGTGCCACAGGTGGTGCAGCAGGCCGGGGTGGTCGAGGCCGATCTCACCCGCAGCGATGCGCTGGGCCAGTTGCTGGTTGAGCGCCGCCAGGTCACCCGTCTGGCCCAGCAGCGCTTGCAGGCGGACCAATTCGGCTGCGGCTTGCGCTGGCGCCAGCACCGCCTGCCGGCCGGCGATGGCCAGCATGTTGGCGGCCACCCGGGCCTGGTAGGCCAGCGCGTTGTCACCGGCGCGGGCCAGAGCCGGGCCAGCGTCGTCGCGCAAAAAGCGCGCCACGGCGGCCAGCAGTTGCGCGGGGTCGGGGGTGTCTTGCATCAGGCGGCGGTTGGGGTGACGTGCGGCGCCGCGCCCGGTGCGATCAGCGCCAGCAGGTCGATCTCGTTCTCGGACGCACGCCGGCCGATGGCGGCTTTCTCCAGCGCCGGCTCGGCGCCGCTGGCCCAGGCGTGGCCCATGCTTTCGCAGATCACGCCCCAGCGCAGAGTGCCCAGCACCTGCCACCAGCGCACCCGGGCCGCGTCCACCACGCCGCCGGCCGCGCGGTAGCCGTCAAACAGCTCGTCGATCAGGCCAAAGCCGCCCACCGGCCGCTGCGCCTGGCCAAAACACCAGGCGTTGACCATCAGCCAGCCCAGGTCGGCCATCGGATCGCCCAGGTGGGCCAGCTCCCAATCCAGCACGCCACGCAGCGGGGTGGGGCCGGCATCGTCCAGATCGACCAGCAGGTTGCCGTTGCGGAAGTCGCCGTGCACCAGCGTGGGTGCCAAATCCGCCGGGGCGCTGTCTTGCAGCCAGCGCAGCGCGATTTGAAACACCGGCCGCGCCGTGCCGTGCTGGGCATGCCACTGGCGCAGGTGGGCCACCTCGGCGGCCGGCTGGGTGCGGCGCAGCGCCGGCAGGCGGGCCAGCGGCAGGGCATGGATGCGAGCCAGCGCCTGGCCACACTGCCGCGCCAGCGCCGGCCGGTGCGCGCTGGCGATGCGCCGGCCCAATGCTTCTCCGGGCAGGCGCTGCATGATGAAGCCGTGGCCCAGGCCGTGCGCGGGCTGCAAGACCAGCACCACTGCGGGCACCGGCACCGCCGCCGGGCCGGCCAGCGTGATCAACGCGGCCTCGGCCGCCAGGCCGGCACTGCCGCTGGCCCGGTTGGCCGCGCCGGGTGGGGCGCGGCGCAGGATCAACGGCCGGGGCGCAACATTGCCCGGACCGTCGGCAGCGGCTGGCACCGCCGGCAGCCAATCAAATGCCCAGGTCTCCTGGCTGGCGCCGCCCGACAGCCGGCGCAGGTGGTGCACCTGGCCACCGCCCGGGTTGGGCAGGGCGGATTGCAGCGCAGCGGCCAGCGCGGTGCGCAAGCGGTCCGCGTCGCGCGCCGGGTCAGCCTCGCCGGCCGGGTTGGCGTGGCCCCCCGGGCTGGCGTGGCCCGCCGGGCTGGCGTGACCCGCCGGGCTGGCGTGGCCCGCCGCATCGGCGTTCATCCCACCGGCTGGCGCCGCAGCCGTCACGGCGTTGCGCGCCTCAAAGCCGCTCGATGATGGTGACATTGGCCATGCCGCCGCCCTCGCACATGGTTTGCAGGCCGTAGCGCCCGCCGCTGGCCATCAGGCTGTGCAGCAGGGTGGTCATCAGCTTGGCGCCGCTGCCGCCCAGCGGATGGCCCAGGGCGATGGCGCCGCCGTTGACATTCAACCGGGCCGGGTCAGCGCCGGTGGCTTGCAGCCAGGCCACCGGCACCGACGCAAACGCCTCGTTGACCTCGAACAGGTCGATGTCGCTGATCGCCATGCCGGCTTTTTGCAGCGCGCGCCGGGTGGCCGGGATCGGCGCCTCCAGCATGATCACCGGGTCTCCGCCGATCACCGTCATGTGGTGGATGCGCGCCAGCGGCGCCACGCCCAGCGCCCGCAAACCCCGCTCGTTGACCACCATCAGGCCGGCCGCGCCGTCACAAATCTGGCTGGCATTGGCCGCCGTGCAGACGCCGCCCTCTTGCAACAGCTTGACCGCGCCGATGCTGGCCAGCGAGGCATCGAAGCGGATGCCCTCGTCGGTGGTGTGCAGCTCACCGGTCGCGGTGCCATCGGCCAAACGCACGGCCAGCGGCACGATCTCGGTGTTGAAGGCGCCGGCCCGGGTGGCGGCGCTGGCCCGCTGATGGCTTTGCAGCGCGTAGGCGTCCACCTGGTCGCGGCTGAGGCCATATTTTTTGGCCACCATTTCAGCGCCGATGAACTGGCTGAACAGCACATCGGGGTAGCGCCGCTGCATGTTGGGGCTGACGTAAAAACCCAGGCCGGCCTTGAGCGCCAGGCTGCTGGGCGTGCCCATCGGCACCCGCGACATGCTCTCGACCCCGGCCGCGATCACCACGTCCATCGCGCCCGACAGCACCGCCTGCGCGGCAAAGTGCAGCGCCTGCTGGGACGAGCCGCACTGCCGG
>JANMKO010000426.1:0-3803 GCA_031372085.1 Betaproteobacteria bacterium | reverse complement strand
CCCAACGACATCCTGCGTGAATTGCATGGGTTTATCCACATGTTCGAGGACACGCCCGAGTTTGTTGCCCGGCACATCATCCGCGAGGCCAAAAGCTACCTCGACGGCGTGGCGCCGCCGTTTTTCAAGGCGCTGGTCGATTACGCGCAAGACGGCTCGTACTCCTGGCACTGCCCCGGCCACTCGGGTGGTGTGGCGTTTTTGAAAAGCCCGGTGGGCCAGATGTTTCACCAGTTTTTTGGCGAAAACATGCTGCGCGCCGATGTCTGCAATGCGGTGGACGAACTCGGCCAGTTGCTCGACCACACCGGCCCGGTGGCGGCGAGTGAGAAAAATGCCGCGCGCATCTTCAATGCCGATCATTGTTTCTTTGTCACGAATGGCACCAGCACCAGCAACAAGATGGTCTGGCACCACACGGTGGCGCCGGGCGATGTGGTGGTGGTAGACCGCAACTGCCACAAAAGCATCCTGCACAGCATCATCATGACCGGCGCGGTGCCGGTGTTCATGACGCCCACCCGCAACCACTACGGCATCATCGGCCCGATCCCGCAGCGTGAGTTCAGCCGCGAGGCCATCGAGCGCAAGATCGCCAACAACCCGCTGCTGGCCGGGATCGACCCCAAAACCGTGCGCCCGCGCATCATGACGTTGACGCAAAGCACGTATGACGGGGTGCTGTACAACACCGAGGTGATCAAAGGCATGGTCGATGGCTACATCGACAACCTGCACTTTGACGAAGCCTGGTTGCCACATGCGGCCTTCCACAAGTTTTACGGCAGCTTCCACGCAATGGGCAAAAACCGGCCCCGGCCGAAACAGGCGATGGTCTACGCCACCCAATCCACCCACAAATTGCTGGCCGGCTTGAGCCAGGCGTCGCAGGTGCTGGTGCAGGATTCACAGACCGTGCACCTCGACAAACACCTGTTCAACGAGGCTTATCTGATGCACAGCAGCACCTCACCGCAGTACGCCATCATCGCCAGCTGCGATGTGGCGGCGGCGATGATGGAGCCGCCCGGCGGCACCGCGCTGGTGGAAGAAAGCATCAAAGAGGCGCTCGAATTCCGCCGCGCGATGCGCAAGGTGGACAAGGAGTTTGGCAAGGACTGGTGGTTCAAGGTCTGGGGGCCGGACAAGCTGGTGGAAGAGGGCATTGGCCGCGCCGAAGGCTGGACGCTGAAAGCCAAAGACAAATGGCATGGCTTTGGTGATCTGGCGCCGGGCTTCAACCTGCTGGACCCGATCAAATGCACCATCATCACGCCGGGCATGGACATGTCGGGCAAGTTTGCCAAGACCGGCATCCCGGCCGGCATCGTCACCAAATTCTTGGCCGAGCACGGCGTGGTGGTCGAGAAAACCGGGCTCTACTCGTTTTTCATCCTGTTCACCATCGGCATCACCAAAGGCCGCTGGAACACGCTGCTCACCGCCTTGCAGCAGTTCAAAGACGATTACGACCGCAATGCACCGATGTGGCGCATCCTGCCGGAGTTCTGCCAGGCCCATGCGCGCTACGAGAAAATGGGGCTGAAGGATTTGTGCCTGACGATGCACGAGGCCTATGCCAAGGGCGACATCGCCAGGCTGACCACCGACATGTATTTGTCGGACCTGCAACCGGCGATGAAACCCAGCGATGCTTTTGCCCATATCGCCCGGCGCGAGACCGAGCGGGTGGACATCGACAAGCTCGAAGGCCGCATCACCACCGCGCTGCTGACGCCCTATCCACCGGGCATCCCGCTGCTGATCCCGGGTGAGCGCTTCAACCGCAAGATCGTGCAGTACCTCAAGTTCACCCGCGAGTTCAACGCCAGCTTCCCGGGTTTTGCCACCGACGTGCACGGCCTGGTGGCCGATGAGGGCGGGGTGGAAGGGCGCTACTACGTCGATTGCGTACGGAACTAGGCCCCGCCCGAAGCGCCTGCGGCGCCTCCCCCCAGGGGGCCGAGCCCGGACTTGCAAGGCTCTGTGGACTTTGCAAGCCTGGCGAGGGGCCAGGGCACACGCCCTGGCGCGGCCTGCAAGGCACGCCAGCGGCCCGGCGGAGCCGGTTCCGCGGCGCTCACTTGGGACGCGGAGCCGGGCTCAGCTTTCCGCGCTGACCATCGCCACCTGGCTGAAGCCGCCGTCCACGTACAGGATTTCTGCGCTGATGCCACCGGCCAGGTCGCTCAACAAAAACGCGGCGGCGTTGCCCACATCGTCGATGGTGATGGTGCGGCGGATGGGCGTGGTGGCGGCAAACTCACCCAGCAGCTTGCCAAAATCCTTGATGCCCGAGGCGGCCAGCGTCTTGATCGGCCCGGCCGAGATGGCATTCACCCGCACGCCCCGGGCGCCCAGGCTTTGCGCCAAAAAGCGCACGCTGGCCTCCAGCGACGCTTTGGCCAGGCCCATCGTGTTGTAGTTGGGCACGTAGCGCACGGCGCCCAAATAGCTCAATGTCAGCAGCGCCGCACCCGGGCGCAGCCGGGGCAGGGCGGCCTTGGCCAGCGCCGGGAAGCTGTAGGCCGAGATGTCGTGCGCGACGCGAAAGTTCTCGCGCGTCAAACCGTCGAGAAAGTCCCCGGCAATCGCCTCACGCGGCGCAAAGGCGATGGCGTGCACAAAACCATCAAATTGGGGCCAATGGTCACCCAGACCGGCAAACAGCGCGGCAATCTGGGCGTCGTCACCCACATCGCAGTCAAAAACCAGTGTTGAGCCAAACTCAGCCGCAAAGTCAGTGATGCGGTCTTTGAAGCGCTCACCCTGGTAGCTGAATGCCAGCTCGGCGCCCTCACGGTGGCAGGCCCGGGCAATTCCGTAGGCAATCGAGCGGTTGTTCAACACGCCCGTGATCAGCAAGCGCTTGCCGGCGAGAAAACCCATGGGTGGACATCCTGTGGTGGGGTAAGCCAGGAAAGCCTTGGATTCTCGCACGCACGGCCGGCCAGAGCGCCCGGCGTATTGCCGGCTTTGGCCCCTCAGGCTACAATCCCGTCTTTCGCTGAAAAGCAAAAAGTTGGGCGGATCTTCCAGCCCATTTTTTTTGCTTGAACGCTTTTCAGGCTAAACAAGGACCACTTCGGGCAGCATGAGTTGGCAGCAAGCGCTTGAGCGCACCGTCACGGGGTTGGGCTATGCGTTGGTAGACGTCGAGCGGGCGGCGGGCGGCTTGCTGCGTGTGACGATCGACCGGTTGCCCGGCCAAGTCTACGGCACCGGCCCGGGTGAGGCGGTGGTGGTTGAGGACTGCGAGATCGTCACCCGCCAGTTGCAATTTTTGCTGGAGGTCGAGGCAGTGGACTACGGCCGGCTCGAAGTGTCGTCGCCCGGGCTGGACCGGCCGTTGAAGAGCCCGGCCGACTGGCGGCGCTTCATCGGGTTTGATGTCGAAGTCACGCTGTGTGAGCCTTATCGAAACCGGCGCAAGTGGCGTGGTGAGCTGGCGGCCGGTGACGGCGACATGGCCTGGCGCCTGATTTTGCCGCTGGACAAGCCGGTCTCGAAAACGGCCTTGAAGCGCGCCAGTGAGCGTGCCGCCAAAGCCGCTGCGGCGGGCGAGGCAGTCGATGGCACTGGCGCGTTGCAGACACTGGATTTTTTGTTGGACGAGGTGCGCGAGGCACGCCTGGTGCCGGTGGTGGACTTCAAGGGCCGCCGGGGTCCGGGTGCCGGGTTGGCGACGGAGACCGGCCCCGAGCCGGCGCTTGAAGCACAAAAGGTTGACGGAGGTCAGGACTGATGAACCGCGAAATGTTGATGCTGGTCGATGCCATCTCGCGCGAGAAGAGCGTGGACCG
>JANMKO010000417.1:0-6647 GCA_031372085.1 Betaproteobacteria bacterium | reverse complement strand
CGGGCCGCCCGCGCCCGCCAGGCCGCCCAGGCGCCCGGCCAGCTGGCTGATGGCGCCGATGTCGCGCCCCTCCAGCAGCAGCTCGGCCCGGCCCTGCCAGCCGACGATGCTGTTGCCCGCCACCGGCTTGACGGCATAGCGTGGGTAAATCGAGAACGCGCCGGTGCGCACGTCCACCTGGCCCGGTCGCACGGCTTTGCGGGCCTCGGCCAGGGCAGCGTCAAGGGTTTGGCGCAGCTGGCTTTGCACGGCAGACGCGTCTGCGCCGTCGCGGGTGGTTTGCAGTGCGATGCTCAGTGTGTCTTGCACCACCTCGGCGCTGGCATCGGCGCTGAGCACCAGCACGTTTTGCGGCAGTGGCAGGGCGACGGTCTGGGCCGCTGCGCTGGGCGCGCACAGCAGGCCGGCCAGCAAGGCGATCAGCGGCAGGTGGCTGGCCGGCGGGACGGCGGGTATTTGGTGTTGACGGGTCATGGCAATCCTGGGGGGTCGTGGGCGTCGCGGTGCGGTCGCGGGAGCATCCATCACCGATTGTGCGGGCCGGCAAAGGCCGCTGCCGCCTGGCCCGGATGCGACTTTTGTCACTTTGCCTGCGGCCGCCTCGCCTGCCAACGGCCCGATTTGTAACAGACGGTCAGGGGCGCCAAACCAGTGCCCGGCCACAGCGGCACAATGCCGTTGTTACAAATCGGGAGCCCGCATGACCCCCCCTGTCAACGCCAGGCCAGACCGCATCGTGGTCGTCGATGACGATGCGCGCATCCGTGATTTGCTGCGGCGCTACTTGTCGCAAGAGGGCTTCGAGGTGCTGCTGGCCGAGGACGGCAAGGCGCTGAACCGGCTGCTGACGCGCGAGAACGTCGATCTGATCGTGCTTGATTTGATGCTGCCCGGTGAAGACGGCCTGTCGATCTGCCGCCGGCTGCGCGCCGGCAATGATCTGACGCCCATCATCATGCTCACCGCCAAGGTCGAAGACGTCGACCGCATCGTCGGCCTGGAGGTGGGCGCCGACGACTACCTGACCAAGCCCTTCAACCCGCGAGAGCTACTGGCCCGCATCCATGCCGTGCTGCGCCGCCGCCCGGCGCAAGAGGCGCCGGGCGCGCCCAGCAAAGAGGCGCAAGTGGTCAACTTCGGGCCGTTCGAGTTTGATCTGTCGCTGCGCCGCCTCACCCGCCAGGGTGAGCCGATCGCGCTGACCACCGGCGAGTTCTCGATGCTCAAGGCGCTGGTGCGCCATCCGCGCCAGCCGCTGTCGCGCGACAAGCTGGCGCAACTGGCGCGCGGCCGCGATTTTGAGCCGTTTGACCGCAGCCTGGACGTGCAGGTGTCGCGCCTGCGCAAGCTGATCGAGCCCGACGCCGCCCAGCCGCGCTACATCCAGACAGTGTGGGGTGTGGGTTATGTGTTCGTGCCGGATGGCGCGGCCTGACCGGTGCCGCCGGCCATCATGCGGCTGCCGGCGATGAGCCCGCGCAAGGTCGCCTTCAGCCTGTTCTGGCGCACCCTGGTGCTGCTGCTGCTGCTGCTGGCGGGCGGTGTTTTTGCCTGGCTGCAAACGCTGCATGAATGGGAGGGTGAGCCGCAGGCCGTGAGCCGCAGCGCCCAGCAGCTGGCCAGTGTGGTGCGCCTCAGTGAAGAAGCGCTGCGTCTGGTGGACCGTGCCAACCGGGCCGCGCTGATCAAGGCCATCGGCACCCGGGAAGGCTTGTTTTTGCAACCGCGCACCGCCGCCGACGCCTGGGTGGCCACCGGCCAAGACCCGTTCATGCGCCAGCTTGACAGTGAACTGCGCGCCCGGCTGGGCGGCAACATCCTGCTGGCCACCAGCGTGAACAGCCTGCCCGGCCTGTGGGTGGGGTTTGCGGTCGACCGTGAGGCCTGGTGGCTGCAAGCACCCGCCGCGCTGTTGCAGCGCCCGGGCGCTGGCAACTGGCCGGCCTGGCTGGCGCTGGCACTGGGCATCACGCTGGGCGGGTCGGTGCTGATCGCGCGGCGCATCAACCGGCCGCTGCGCGATTTGCAATTTGCCGCCAGCAAGATCCGCGGCGGTGAATACGACTCACGGCTGGACGAAACCACCGTCACCAGTGAGATCCGCGAGGTCAACATGGGCTTCAACCGCATGGCCCGAGAGCTGGCCAAGGTGGAAGAAGACCGGGCCGTGATGCTGGCCGGCATCAGCCACGACCTGCGCACGCCGCTGGCCCGGCTGCGGCTGGAAACCGAGATGAGCGTGGGCGAAGAAGAAGCGCGCATCAACATGGCCTCGGACATCGACCAGCTCGACGCCATCATCGACAAGTTCATGGATTACGCCCGGCCCGGTGCCAGCCGGCTGCGGCCGGTGCTGCTGTCGCGGCTGATCGACAAAGAGGCGGCCAGCTTCAGAGACCCGAGCGAGATCCGCATCACCTCGCGGGTGGCGATTGATCTGGAGGTGCAGGCCGACGAGGTGGAGCTGGCGCGGGTGTTTGCCAACCTGTTCGAGAACGCGCGGCGCTACGGCCGCACCACCGACACCGGCATCGCGATGGTCACCGTCACCTACGTGCGCACCGGCGGCTGGGTGATCTGCACCGTGCGTGACCAGGGGCCGGGCGCGGCGCCCGAGAAACTGGGCCAGTTGACGACACCGTTTTTCCGCGGTGACGCGGCGCGCACCGCGGCCTCCGGCGCCGGGCTCGGCCTGGCCATCGTGGACAAGGCGATGCAGCGCATGGGCGGGCAGGTGGACATTGCCAATGCCGCCGACGGCGGGCTGGTGGTGCATCTGCGGCTGCGCCAGGCCAGGCCGGCGCGGGCTTGATGGGCGCCTTCGCTGGCATGTGGGAATGCTGGGTTCTTGATGGGCGCTTGCGCCCGCACGCGGCAGAAGGCACGCCAAAACCGGCTCAAGCCCCGTTGGCAAGCTTCAGCGGGACGGGCGCAGGCATCCATTGCAGATGACCCCCTACCGCACGTCGAGCTCGACCAGCCCGTAAGACGCTGCTTCCGGCGTCACCGCGCCGGTTTCGATGAACGCCGTGCCCAACACATACACCTGCGGCTCCAGCACCAGACCCTTGTGCACCAGCGCATGCCCACTCGTGTTGACGAACAGCGTGGCGTTGCCCAGGGCCGTGCCCAGGTGGCGCAGCAGCGTTTTGCCACGCGCCGGCGACAGCGTGTAAACCTTGAGGCGGCCCTGGATGCGGTCGCGGAACTGCGTGAAGTACGCGTGCCAGTCGGCATAGGCTTCGGACGCCAGCAGCGTCTTGTTCGTCGGGTCAATCAGCACGGCGACAAACGCATGCCCTGCCTTCAAGTCGCGCTGCATGCCGGCCTCGGCGACGGCGGCCGACGGCGCGGAGGCCATGACCCGTGGCGTGACGCTTGCAGCAGCGGCCGCCAGGGCCATCATGGTCATCAAGACCAGCCACGCGATACCCCCTCGCAGCCGACCCCGGCACCGATTCGACCGTTGCATCATGCGGTTCGAATCGGGTGCTGGGCAGAGAATGACCGCTGCGCAAAATAGAACGAAAACGCGAAATCCTCACTCGACGGCAGCACGAAGTCGTCGAAATGCGGCGGGTCTTTCGGGTTGAAGTCGCCGCCCCAGCGAATGCCGTCTTGCTTCACGCCTTTGATGAAGTCCTTCGCACCTTTGCTTTGGGTGCCGGCGATAAACATGGCCGATGTGTTGACAGTGCTGCCGTCGACGATGTTGACGTCCAGCGCATGGCCGATCAGGTGTTGCGAGTGGGTGGCCGGCGGCACCACCGCGCCGGTCGGCGGCAGGCCCTGCACCCGAAAGGATTGGTTGATGCGCAAGCTCACCGAGGCGGCAGTGGCCTGGGTGCTCAGGCTCGCGACGGTGGCAACAAAGCCCTGGTGCACGAGGAATTCATTCGCGCCGGCAGAGGGATAGGCCAGCACGGTGAAGGTCGGTGCGAGTTCGATGTTCGACAACGTGGCGGTGCTCTTGCGCACCAGCGGGCTGGTCAGCACGAAGCCGCCTTGCTGCCACGCGAGCAGCTCGTTGAGCGTGGTCTGACGCACAAATCCATCGACCTGGATTCCCGCAGGCGCGGCAAAAGCCTCCAGGCTTCCGTGAACCTCGTCGCTGCCCGCAGCCGTGCGCAAGCGCACCGGGATGGTGTTCAGGTACCACTGCAAGCGCCTGACGGCATCGGTCGTCTTGCGGCCAAAATCACCATCGGGTTTTGCGTTCATGGCGCCGATGGCCAACAGCGCTTGCTGCAGCTCATGCACTGGCTGGCCGCTGATGCCACTGCGCACTTTGCCGCCCCAGGTGTGGCGCGCGTCGTGGTCGCCACGTTGCAACGTGATGCCGGCACCCGGCGCAGCCAGCGCCGCCAATGTCAGTGAGGTCGATTCGCCAGCCGCAGTGGCCATGATGGATTCCTCGGGTGGGGTTGCTGGGTCGACGGCAGCGTAGCACCGGATCGGCCGCGCGCGCTTGTCCAACCGATCATCGTCCCGGGACAGCCTGGCGCCGGTCCGCCTTGTTGATGATGCCGGGTCCGCACGACCGTGGCACTGCTCATTCGGCGCGAGTTCGTTGGCAAGCCGCTGGAAGGCAAGCGCAGCGTCCTTGACAGCGCCACCCGCTGGGCAGCGAACAGAAGGTTGCGGCGGGGGCCGCAGATCAACCTGGGTGCCCACTGGCCGCTGCCTCCGCCCTGCCCTTGCGACTTCTGCGGCCGGCAGAGGGCGCCCCAAACCGGCTCAAGCCCCCATCAGCAAGCACACCGCCCGGGCCTCGATGGCCAGGCCTTCGCCCACCGGGCCCATCTTCTCGGCGGTCTTGGCTTTGACGTTGACCTGGGCCGGCGCCAGGCCCAGCACAGCGGCGATGCGCGCCACCATCGCCGGGATGTGCGGTGCCAGCTTGGGCGCCTGGGCGATCACGGTGGCGTCGATGTTGGCAATCACCCAACCGGCCGCCCGCACCCGGCGGGCCGCTTCGGCCAGCAGATCGGCCGAGTCAGCGCCCTGGTAGGCCGCGTCAGTGTCAGAAAAATGCCGGCCGATGTCGCCCAGCGCCGCCGCGCCAAACAGCGCGTCGGTGATGGCGTGCAGCAGCGCGTCGGCGTCTGAGTGGCCCAGCAGGCCGTGGCTGTGCGCGATGGTGACGCCGCCCAGCACCAGCGGCCGGCCGCTGACCAGGGCATGCGTGTCCCAGCCCTCGCCGATGCGGATGGACGGCCAGGCCGGCAAGGTCGGCAGCGTCGGCAAATTCGTCAAGGCACCGTTCCGGCTTTGCAGCAAGCGCTCGGCCAGTAAAAAGTCACCCGGCCAGGTGACCTTGAAATTCTCGAACTCACCCGGCACCAGCAAGGGCTGATGGCCCAGCGCCTCAACCGCACTGGCCTCGTCAGTCACAGTGCCATCGGCCTGCCGCAACGCCGATGCCAGCAGGCCCAGGCGGAACATCTGCGGCGTCTGCGCCGCCCATTTGCCCTGGCGGTCGATGGTGGCAAACACCCGTCTGGCCGATTCAGCGGCAAGTTCGCCCGCCAGTTCAGACTTCAAGGTGTCGGCCAGCGGCAGCGCCAGCAGGCCGCCCACCGCGTCAGCCGCACAGGCGTCGATCAAGCGGTCTACCCAGGCCGGGCGCAGCAGGCAGCGGGCGGCGTCATGCACCAGCACCCAATCGTCGTCCTGGGCGCCGCGCTCGCGCAGCGCCAGCAGGCCGTTGGCCACGGTCTCGGCCCGGCTGGCGCCGCCCACCCGGGCGACCCAGGCTCGCGCGCCGGCAAAACCGGGCACTTCGGCCTCGAACCTTGCATCGTCTGGCGCCAGCACCACCAGCGTGGCGGCCAGCCGCGCCACTTGCGCCAGCGCCGCCAAGGTGTGCGCCACCAACGGCTGGCCGGCTACCGTGGCGTACTGCTTGGGGCCATCACCGCCAGCGCGGTTGCCGGTGCCGGCACACGGCACCAGGGCATAAAAGTGGGGCTCTGGCGCGGCAGGGGGGTGGGTCATCGGTGCAATTCTAGAATTGCACCCATCCCACGCCCCCGAGCACACCGCTCCAGGGCGTGTTGCTGTTTTCTGCCCGAGCGCGCCCCATGCAACTGCCCGTCATCCCCGTTGGCAAACGTTTTACCCTGCCCCGCCCCACCGGATCAGCCGACGCGCTGCTGCTGGCGCGGCTGGCCCAGGCCCGCCTGGCGGAAAAACGCCTGCTGGTCATCATCACCGCCGAGCCGGCCGACGCCCAGCGCCTGGCCGATGAGCTGCCGTTTTTTGCGCCGGGCGTCAAGACCACGCTCTTCCCGGATTGGGAGACGCTGCCTTACGACACCTTCAGTCCGCACCAAGACCTGATCTCGGAGCGGCTGGCCACCTTGTGGCGCATTCACTCCGGCGACGCGGACGTGGTGCTGCTGCCGGCCACCACCGCACTCACCCGGCTGGCGCCGCCCAGTTTCTTGGCCGGCACCACCTTCCAGTTCAAGCAAAAAACCAAGCTCGACGAAGCCGGCCTGAAAGCCCAGCTCACGCTGGCCGGCTACAACCATGTCAGCCAGGTGGTCTCCCCCGGTGAATACGCGGTGCGCGGCGGGCTGATCGATTTGTTTCCGATGGGCTCAGCGGTGCCGTTTCGGGTGGATCTGTTCGACAACGAGGTC
>JANMKO010000404.1:0-2903 GCA_031372085.1 Betaproteobacteria bacterium | reverse complement strand
GAGAGAGAGCGCATGGTCCAAGTAGGGCTCGCAAGTCAAAGGTGAAGGGCCGGGCGACCAGGCCGCCAGACAACACAGGCCGGCACCGGGCCGGCGCTCAGCCGCCGCTCACTTGCAGCGGATGTCCTCGTTGAACCACTTCTTGGAGATGGCGGCGTAGCTGCCGTCGGCCAGGATGGCGGCCAGCGCCTTGTTCACGTCCGTCGCCAGCCCGGTATTGCCCTTGGCCACGGCCGAGGCGATGCGCTCGACAAACAAAAAATCACCCATCTTCATGCCGGCGCCGGGGTTGGCGGTGAGCGAGTTGAGCGCCACGAACCGGTCGGTCACCCAGGCATCCACCCGGCCGCTGACCAGCGCGGCCCGGGCGTCGGTGTCTTGCGGGAAGTTCTTTACCTCTTTGACGGCCGAGACCTTTTTGACGTTCTCGAGGTAGGTGGTGCCGGTCTGCACCGAGATCACCTTGCCGGCCAGATCGGCTGCCGTCTTGATGGCGGCATCCTTGGCGATGATCACGCCGCCCGAGCAGTAGTGCGGGTCGGTGAAGGTGACCGCGCGGGCCCGCTCGTCGGTGATGCCGTGCGAGGCGATCACCATGTCCCAGCGGTCTTGGCGCAGGCCGGTGAGCAGCGCGTCGAACGACAGCGCCTTCCACTCGACCTTCAACCCCATCTTGGCCGCCACGGCCTCGGCCACCTCGACCTCGAAGCCCACCAACTTGGCGCCCTGGAAGTAGTTGAACGGCGCAAACTGGCCCTCGGTGGCGATGATGATCTTGCCGTCTTTCTTGATCTCGTCGATGCTGCGTGCATCGGCTTGCAGCACCAGGCCCAACATGGCGGTGAGCGTCAGAACGCAGGATTTCAGCAGGGGCAGCGGCTTCATGGCGGGCAGGTCCTTTCGACGGGACTTCGGGGTGTGGGCAAGGTCAAAAAACCAAAGCAAAAATCATTCTAGGGTGGCGATTGGCGGCGCCTCAAGCACGGTCAACCCTCAGGTGTGGTCGAAAAAATACCTTTTCAGGCCGGCCAGGATCATCTCCACCGCCACCGCCGTGAGCACCAGGCCCATCAGCTTCTCGATGGCCGAGACCATCGACGCGCCCAGCCAGCGCCGGATGCGGCTGGCCGCCAGCAGCACCGTGCCCGAGACCATCATCGCGAGTGTGAGCGCGCCCACCCACGACCACAGCCGCTCGGGCTGGCGCGACGCCAGCAGCAGCACCGTGGCCATGGCCGACGGCCCGGCCAGCAGCGGCACGGCCAGCGGAAAGATGAACGGCTCTTGCGGGCCGTCACTGGCATAGACCTCGGCCCCGCCGGCAAAAATCATGCGGATGGCGATGATCAGCAGAATCACCCCGCCGGCCACCTCGAGTGAGCGCTCGGACAAGCGCATCAGACTGAGAAATCCCTGGCCGCCCAGCATGAAGGCCAGCAGCACGGCAAACGCGATCACCACCTCACGCACCGCCACCCGGCGGCGCCGCTCAGGCGCCACGCTTTGCAGCACCGAGACAAAGATCGGCAGGCTGCCAAATGGGTCAAGCACCAGCAGCAGCAGCACAAAAGCGGAGAGAAAACTGTGGTCCATCGGGCACGATTGTGCCGTCGCACACAGCACTTACCATCCCGGCCGGCGTCTTCACTGCTTGCGCAACCCTGCAAAACCACCATGGCCAAATCCACCGTCCCGATGGCCGCGCTGCTGCTGGCCTGCAGCGCTGGCATGGTCTGGGCCCAGGCGGGGCTGCCGGCGCCGGGCGCACCAGGCGCACCGGGCGCGCCAGCGGGCCTGGTCAAACGCAGCCAGGGCAGCGTCACGCTGGCCCACGCCGGCCAGGTGCTGCCGGCGCGCCCGGGCATGGTGGTGGCGGTGGGCGACACGCTGCGCACCGGGCCCGACGGCGCGGTGGGCATCACGCTGGCCGACGACACCCTGCTCACCGCCGGGCCCGACAGCGAGTTGGTGATCAGCGCCTTTGCCTTTGACGCCACCGGCCACGACGGCCACTTGCTGGCGTCGCTGTGGCGCGGCACGTTGAGCGTGGTGACCGGGCTGATCGGCAAAAAAGCGCCGGAGAACGTCAAGGTGCAGACCCGCACCGTGGTGCTGGGGGTGCGTGGCACCGAGTTCATCGTCGATGCCGGCGCCGGGGTGGCGCGATGAGCCGGGCCGGCGTGGGCAGGCCGCTCACCAGCGGCCGGCAAACAGGGTTTGAGCGGCGGTTGCCGGCGGCGTTTTTGAGGGCGTTTTTGCGGGCGTTCCCGGGGGCGGTGCTGGTGGCGTTGCTGGCGGGCTGCGCAAGCCCGCCCGCGCCGGCACCCGTCACCGACCGGGTGATCCTGCTGCCACAGCCCGATGCCAGCCCCAGCGCGCTGCTGCTGAGCGCCGGCGGCCAAACCCTGCTGCTGTCGCGGCCCTATGCCGGCGCCGAGCTGCAAGGCGGCGTGCTGCGGGCGGTGGCCAGCGACGCCGCCAGCGTGCAGCAAACCTACGGTGCGCTGCTGGCCCAGCAGCCGGCCCGGCCACGCAGCTTTGTGCTGCCGTTTGAGTCCAACACCCACCGGCTGGCGGCGGCGGCCGAGCCGGTGCTGGCCGATTTGCGCGCCGCGCTGGCCAACCTGCCGGCGGCCGAGGTGATCGTCACCGGCCACACCGACCGGGTGGGCAGCATGGAGGCCAATGATCGGCTGTCGCTGGCGCGCGCCACAGCGGTGCGCGAGCTGCTGGTGGGCGCCGGGGTGGCGCGGGCGCTGATCAGCGTGGCCGGCCGGGGTGAGCGTGCGCCGCTGGTGCCCACCGCCGACGAGGTGGCCGAGCCGCGCAACCGCCGTGTCGAGATCAAGATCCGCTAACCAGCGCAGGGGCTGGCTGGCGGCGCGCTGGGCAGCGGCCGGGCC
>JANMKO010000379.1:0-7117 GCA_031372085.1 Betaproteobacteria bacterium | reverse complement strand
AGCCCGGCCTCGACATGGCGCAACTCGGCCAGCCGGGCTTCCAGTGCGGTGGTGGCCGCCGCCACGTCGGTCTGCACCCGGGCCTGCTCGGTGGCGGCGTCGCGGTGCTTCAAAAACCAGAGCTGGTGCAGCTTGAGGCTGCCGGCCTGCTGCAAGCCGTTGTAGCGGGTGGCCACCGCCGCCTGCTTTTGCAGCTTGTCCACGCTGGCATTGAGCTCACGCAGGATGTCGTCCACCCGGGTCAGGTTTTCGCGCGTGTCTTTGAGCCGGTGCTCGGTCTCGCGGCGGCGCTCTTTGTATTTGCTGACGCCGGCCGCCTCCTCCAAAAACAAACGCAGTTCTTCGGGGCGCGACTCGATGATGCGGCTGATCGTGCCCTGGCCGATGATGGCGTAGGCCCGTGGCCCCAGACCGGTGCCCAGAAACACGTCCTGCACATCCCGCCGCCGCACCGGCTGGTTGTTGATGTAGTAGCTGCTGCCGCCGTCGCGGGTGAGCACCCGCTTGACGGCGATCTCGGCAAACCGGCTCCACTGGCCACCGGCGCGGCCGTCCTCATTGCTGAACACCAGCTCCACGCTGGCCCGGCTGGCCGGTTTGCGCTGGCCGCTGCCGTTGAAGATCACGTCCTGCATGCTCTCGCCGCGCAGCTCACTGGCCTTGCTCTCACCCAGCACCCAGCGCACCGCGTCCATGATGTTGGATTTGCCGCAGCCGTTGGGCCCCACCACGCCCACCCGCTGGCCGGGCAGTTGAAAGGTGGTGGGCTCGGCAAATGACTTGAAGCCGGAGAGCTTGATCTGGTTCAGGCGCATGCGCGGTGGCGGCAGTCTGGGGGCGGCGGTCGGGCTGCATAAACCCCTTCAGACAACCGCTGCAAGTATTTGATTTGTATGGACTTATCGCGCACCAGCCGGTGCGCTTTGTGGGCCCGATGATAGCATCGGCGCCCCTCCAGATTGCCCTGCGCCGCCCCTGCGGCGGGGCCCAAGACCATGGCCAAAAAAGCCGCCGCAGCTGCTGCCCGCGTTACCGCCCCCACTGACCCCACCACCCCTGCGGCGCCCGCCCGCCAGGCCGGCCCGGCCCGGCAACGCCCGCTGCCGCCCAACCCGCCCAGCGCGCCCAGCAAAGACCTGCATGTGTTTGACAACCCGGCGCCGGGGCGGGATTACCTGATCCAGTTTCAGCTGCCCGAGTTCACCTGCCTGTGCCCACTCACCGGCCAGCCGGACTTTGCGCACTTCACCATCGACATGGTGGCCGACCGGCTGTGCATCGAGCTGAAAAGCTTGAAGATGTACTTCTGGAGCTTTCGCAACGAGGGCGCGTTTCATGAGCGGGTGACCAACACCATGCTCGACGACATCGTGCGCGCCACCCACCCGCGCTTTATCCGCATCACCGCCAAGTGGTTTGTGCGCGGTGGCATCTACACCAACGTGGTGGCCGAGCACCGGCAAAAGGGCTGGCAAGCGCAGCCGGTGGTGGACTTGCCGACGTTGGGTGTGGAACGCGGGCTGCTGGCCTAACCGAGAAGCCCCGCCACGTCGGGTCACGGCGGCTACAACAGCTCTTCAGGCGCCAGCGGCGCCAGCAGCTCGAGCCAGAACTTGCTGGCAAAACTCACATCGGGCTCATCGTCAAAGCTCACCTCGCCCTCGTCATCGGCGGCCAGCCAGCGCAGGCCCTGGCCGTCGGACGCCAGCATCAGCCGGTACGAGGCTTGCAGCTTGTCCAGGTCCATCAGCCGCAACACCTCACGCGCCAGTTGCGGGCTGTCGATGAAGATGCCCATCTCGGTGTTCGTCTTCTGCGACCGGGGATCAAAATTCATCGAGCCGATGAAGATGCGGCGCTGGTCCACCACCACCGTCTTGGCATGCAGCCGGCCCTGGCTGGTGGCAAACATGCCCAGCCGGCTGGCCCGGTGCACCCGCACAGGGCTCAGCTCGTACAGATCCACACCCAGGCGCAGCATCTCGCGCCGGTATTTGCGGTAGCCCACATGCACCAGCGGCTCATCGGTGGCGGCCAGTGAGTTGGTCAATATCTTGTACTTGATGCCGCGCGCCCGCTGCTCGGTCAAAAACGCCATGCCGCGCTCACCCGGGATCAGGTAGGGCGACGTGACCACCACCTCACTGCGGGCGCTGCGCATCAGGTCCAGCACGTTGTACAGCACCGATTCCACATCCTGCAGCGGCACCAGCCCGTAGGTCACCTGCATGCCCTTGAGGCGCGACGGCGGGTCGGCGTAGGCGGTGGCCGGCGCCCACACCAGGCCCAGCCGGCCGCTGTCCAGCTCATCCGACAACGGGCCGTAGCCCAGCACATCGGTGTCGGGCGGTGGCTCGGGCGGCGGCGCCACCACCGGGCCGGTGGCGCTGTCAAATTGCGCTTGCAGCTCGGCCGGGTCATCGGGCGGGCGCACGATGCTGTGCAGTGGAAACACCACCGGGCTGTTCCAGTAATCGTCAAACAGCGCCGCCAGCTTGGGCACCAGCGCGCCGGTGACAAAGGCGTCGATATCGACAAAATTGGCCAGCGCCGAGCGCATGAAGTATTCATTGGCGATATTGCGCCCACCGGTGACGGCCATCGCACCGTCCACGATCAGCAGCTTGTTGTGCATGCGCCGGTTGACGCGGCTGAACTCATGCGCCGAGGCCAGAAAGCGGGTCAAAAAATAATCACGCCCCCCCGGGAACGGGTTGAACAGCCTGATTTCCACATTCGGCTGCGCCGCCAGCCCGAGCAGCACCGGGTCACTGCCCGAGGTGTACAGATCGTCCATCAGCAGCCGCACCCGCACCCCGCGCAGCGCCGCATCACGCAGGCTGCGCAGCAAGAAGCGGCCGGTCTCGTCGTCCTGGATCAGGTAGTACTGCACATCGATGCTGCGCACCGCCCGGCGGATCAGCGTCAGCCGGGTGTCGATGGCAAACGCACCCGTGGGCAGCAGGCGAAAGCCTGACAGCGCCTCGTCGGGCGAGGAGTCGGCGGCAATCCGGCCCAGCGGCGTGGCGGTGGACGCCGGCAGCGCCAGCGTGGGTTCACGCGGCACGGGGGCCGGCAGGTGGGCGCAGCCGCCCAGCAGCGCAAACAGCAAGCCGAGCAGCAGGGCCGCTGCCCACCGCCCGATGGGCAGGCGCGGGCTGGGGGACGCCGTGCCTACCGCCCGGCGCCAGGGCCCAGGCACCGTCCAGCCCGGCACGGCCTGCGTATGATTCTGTCGTTTGGTGCTGTGGCAGGGCATTGTTTGCAGCACTTTGGTGGCGCTTGTCGTGGGCGCGAAGGATACGCAATGACCCGAAAGTTTGCCGTCGCCATGCTGGCGTTGGGCTTGATCTGCGCTGCCGGCAAGGCCCGCGCCGCGCTGGACGTGGGCGACAAGGCGCCGCCGTTTTCAGTGGATGCGTCCCTGGCCGGCAAGGTGTTCAAGTTCTCGCTGGCCGAGCAGCTCAAGGCCGGGCCAGTGGTGCTGTACTTTTTCCCGGCTGCGTTTTCACGCGACTGCACCATCGAGGCGCATGAGTTTGCCGAGGCCACCGACCAGTACAAACAACTGGGGGCCACGGTGATCGGTGTGTCGGCCGACGACATCGAGACGCTCAAGCGCTTCTCGGCCACCGAATGCCGCAACAAGTTTGCGGTGGCCGCCGATGTTGACCAGGCGGTGATGAAATCGTATGACGCGGTGCTGTTTTTCAAGACCGACTATGCCAACCGCACCTCGTATGTGATTGCGCCCAACGGCGTCATCGTCTACCAGTTCACCAGCCTGAACCCGCTGCGCCACGTGGCCAACACCTTGAACGCGCTCAAGGCCTGGGTGGCCAAAAAACCGTGAACCCGCTGCCCCGGCCGGCCTACCAAAAATACGAGGTGGCGGTGCACAAAAGCGGCATCGACGGTTTTGGCGCGTTTGCCGCTGAGCCGATACCGCCGCACCGCAAGATCGGTGAGATTCGGGGCGAGAGCATCAGCGTGGCCGAGGCCCGGCGCCGGGCGGTGGGCAAGCAACGCATCATGATCGTCGAGGTGTCGGCGCGCAAAGCCGTCGATGCGTCGGCCAGCGCCGACCCGATGCGCTTCACCAACCATGCGTGCAGCCCGAATGCCCGGCTGTCGATCCAGGCCGGCCGGATCGAGTTTTATGCGCTGCGCGCCATCACGCCGGGCGAGGAGATCACCGTCAACTACGGGCCCACCCACCACGAGGGCACGCTGGCCTGCCGCTGCGGCACGGCCAATTGCGTGGGCTGGTTGTAGGGGGCAATGCCCGGCGGGTGCCGTCACGCCGCGCGCAGCAGATTGACCAGCGGCTTGCCGCTGCGGTCGCGGTAGATATCAAAATCGGCGTCGATGGTCAGCACCTGGCGGATTTTCAGCCGGGCGGCGGCCTCGGCGATGGACGCATCGGCCAAATCGAACGGCAGGCTGGCAAAGCGCTCGCTGATGTGCAGCACCTCGGCCAGTGAATGGTCTTGCGCCTGGTCAAGCTGAATGCCGCCGCGCTGCGCCCAGCGCAAAAAATCAAGCGCCGCCGGGTTGCCGATGCGCCGCGCCAGCAGGGCGCACACCTCGGTGGCCACCGGCCAGGTGGTGATGAGTTGCGCGCCGGGCTGGGCTTGCAGCCAGGCCAGCACCCGCGCATTCCAGTGGTCGGCGGCGTTGAACAGTGCCAGCAGCGGGCCGCTGTCCACCAGCACCCGGCCCAGGCCGGCAAAGCCGGGCGGGGGTTCGGCAGCGGTCAGGGCGCTGGGCATCGGGGACGCCGCTGGGGTGGTCATCGGCACGGTTATCGGGGCGGTCACCGGGTGGGTCTTCGGATCAAGCCCGTCGGGCCACGTCTTTTTGATCCCAGACCTCGGCGGCGGCCTGTTTGCGCCGGCTGGCCAGGTCCACCGGGCCGGCATGGCGGCCAAACAGATCACGGCCCAGCGCGTAAGCCGACGCCGGGGCGTCGGGCGCACCATCCAGCCAGACTTGCAGCGCCTCGCGGATGATCTCGCTGGCCGGCCGGCCCAGCGCGGCACTGCGCTGGCGCAGCCGCTGCTCAAGAGCGGGATTGATTTTGAACGACATCGTCATGGCGGTCTCCGGCTGTATTACCAATAATAATACCGCAGGATCAGACTGCGGTCGAGATGTTTTGATCTCTGCCGATGGCGCCCCAACCGCGACAGCCGATGTTTCGGCGGCGGTGCCGGTGCAGGCACACTCCGGTCAACCCGTCAACCGAGCACCCACCTGTGTCCGATGTTGCGTTTGAACCCCTGCAGCCACCCGCCTTCGACCCAGCGGGTGCGCTGCAATTTGTCATCAATGCCGCGTCGGGCCACAACGACAGTGACGCCACCCGCATCGCCATCAACGCGGCGTTGGCCACCCAGGGCCGCAGCGGTGAGTTTTGGCCCGCCCGGCCCGGTGAGCTGCCGCGCATCGCCCGCCAGGCCGCTGCGGCCGCCTCGAACCAGCGCAGCGCGGTGGTGGCGGTGGGTGGCGACGGCACGATCAACGCGGTGGCCCAGGCTGCCCATGCGCAGGGCTGCCCGATGGGCGTGGTGCCGCAGGGCACGTTCAACTACTTTGCCCGCACCCACGGCATCCCCGCCGATGCCACGCTGGCCACGCAAGCGCTGCTGGGCGCGCGGCCGGCGCCGGTGCAAGTGGGCTTGGTCAATGAGCAGGTGTTTCTGGTCAACGCCAGCCTGGGCCTGTACCCCGACCTGCTGCAAGACCGCGAGGCTTTCAAAGCCCGCTTTGGCCGCAGCCGGCTGGTGGCGCTGGCGGCGGCCGTGGCCACCGTGCTGGGCCGGCACCGCCAGTTGCACCTGCGCATCGAAACCCGCGACGGCGCGCAGGACGTGCGCACGCCCACGCTGTTTGTCGGCAACAACCGGCTGCAACTGGCCCAGGTGGGCCTGCCCGAGGCCAGCGCCATCGACCAGGGCCAAATCGCGGCGGTGATGCTGCGCCCGATCGGCACGCTGGCGCTGCTGGGCCTGATGCTGCGCGGCGCGCTGGGCACGCTGGGTGAGGCGCCCACGGTGCGCAGCTTTCAGTGCCAGCGCTTGCAGGTCAGCCCGAAGCGCGGCTGGGCCGGGCGCCGGGTGAAAGTGGCTTTTGACGGTGAGGTGGGCTGGCTGGCCACGCCGCTGCTGTTTCAAGTGGCGCCCCGGCCGCTGTACCTGCTCAAACCGGCGCCCGACGCCGACGCAGGCGCCCCCGCACCGGGCACGCCATGACGGTGCTGCTGCACATCTCTGACCCCCACTTCGGCACCGAGCGGGCGCCGGTGGTCGAGGCGCTGGTGGCGCTGGCGCGCCAGCAGCGGCCCGACCTGGTGGTGCTGTCGGGTGACATCACCCAGCGCGCCCGGCGCCAGCAGTTTGCCCTGGCGCGGGCGTTTGTCGGCCGGCTGGGCGCGCCGGTGCTGGCAGTGCCGGGCAACCACGACATCCCGCTGTTCAACCTGGCCGCCCGCCTGGCCTGGCCTTACGCCGGCTTCCGCCGCGCCTTTGGGGGCCACGCTTTTGGCAACGCGCTCGAACCCGTGTTTTCGTCGCCCGATCTGCTGGTGATCGGCGTCAACACCACCCGCTGGTACCGGCATGAGGACGGTGAGGTCTCAGCACAGCAGATCACCCGGGTGGCGCAGCGGCTGGCCACCGCCGCGCCCGGCCAATTGCGGCTGGTGGTGGTGCACCAGCCGATCGCGGTGCAGCGTGCCGAGGACGAGCACGACCGGCTGCACGGCCAGGCCGCTGCGCTGGCGCGCTGGGCTGCCGCTGGCGCTGACCTGGTGCTGGGCGGCCACATCCATCTGCCGTATGTGATGGCGCTGGCCGGCCTGGCGCGGCCGATGTGGGTGGTGCAGGCCGGCACCGCCGTGTCGCAGCGGGTGCGGGCCGGCGTGCCCAACTCGGTGAATCTGCTGCGCTGGGGGCAAGGGGCACCGGCCGGGCACTGCCTGATCGAGCAGTGGGACGGCGCCGCCGACGGCGCCGACTTCGTCTGCCGCCAGACCACCGATGTGCAACCGGCTGCGCTGGGCGATGGCCGCTGAGGCGGCTTGGCTGGTGCCCGCCGCCGCCGCGCTGGGCCGGCA
>JANMKO010000373.1:0-2941 GCA_031372085.1 Betaproteobacteria bacterium | reverse complement strand
AAGGCCAACTGCCGCGCCACCGGCGACCGACCGATGACCACGACAGCGACGCGCTGCGAGATGTCCCGCGCCGGGATGTCCAAGGCGCCCAGGAAGGCCGTGCACATCGGACAAGGCCGCTCGCGGCTGGGGCCGAACATCCAGAAGTAAGTGATCAGCGTGTCGTGCGCGCCAAACAGCGCAGACAAGCCAACCGTCTGGCCGCATTCGTCGACAAATGAATAGTCGCGTGCCTCACCGCCTGGCGGCAGCGCGCGGCGCTGGGCGGCAACGCGCTCGATGTGACGCCTGAGTTCAATCTCCTGTGCCAACAGCGCGGTGCGCGCGTCGCGGTAGGCGGCGCTGTCGTTTGGATAAGGCCGGCTCGCCGCAGCGGCAAGCGCAGTAGCTGATTTGAGCGCGGCCATCGCAAACTCCCTGCGTCGTGATTCTGGTGTGGTGGTCTGAGCGAATGATGTCGGTTGCGCTTCAAGCCAAAACCAGGCAAGCGCCCGCCCTGCGGTAGGACAGCGGCCTTTGCCGCTGCACCCGGCAGCGGCGCACCCGCCTCGGCAAGTTATTTCTTCACCGTCTTCCTGGCCGGCGAGCCGCCCTGGCGCAGCGCGTCCGACAGGCCGATCAGCACGCCGCTGACGAGCGCGGTGTAGCTCTCGGCCAGGGTTTGTGCGGCGCGCAGGCTGGTGGCGCGGGTCTCGCGCATCGCGCTGTGCATCTGCGCCACCTGGCCGGCCAGTTGCTCGGCCGCGCCGCTGGCTTTCAGGCCGGTCTGGGTGCCGCTCAGGTTGAACTTTTCCAGCACCTGGGCCCACGGGCCGGCCATCGGGTCACCGGCGGCGCCGGCTGATTTTTTGATGGTGCCGAGCAGCGCGTCCTCAAACTTGTCCATCTCGGCCAGTGCCTTCTTGAGCTGGGTCTCGCGCAGGTCAACCCCTTTGTCGACAAACTGCTGCAAGGCCACGCGGTTGGCCTCCACCGCCTTGAGCAGCGCGTCGTCCATGCCCGAGACGGCGTTGTCGAGCAGGGCCTCGGCGTCCACGCTGCCCATCGGGTTTTTGGCGGCGCCCGCGCTGGCGGCCTGGGCCACCGTGCCCAGCACGCTGCGGATGTTCTTCAGGCTCAACTCACGGCCTTGCAGCGCGCCCAAGGTGGCCTTGAACACCGTCTCACGCAACTGCGTGGTCTGCTGGGCGCTGGCCTGGGCAAATTGGTCGATCAGCGCTTGTTGGTCGATGCCGGATTTCATCATCAAAGGTCTCCTCGGGGCGGTTAAAAAACCGAATGTGCCACGCCAAGCCGTTGCCGGGCTGACAAACCACAAGCCGGTCAGAACTGCCGGCGCACCTCATCGGCATCGACTTGCAGCTTGATGAACACCTCATTGCCACGCGAGACCGCCTGCACCCCGGTGCGGCTGCGCGCCGCGCCGACGTACAGCACCGTGCCGGCCGACTGGCGCCAGGCGTAGGTGAGTGAGCCGGTGGTGCCGGCGCTGCGCTGGGCGTCCACCGCCGGCAGTCCCGGACGCGCGATTTCAGCCTGCCGGTCGAGCGCGGTGTACTGCACGATGGCGCGCAGGGTTTGCTGCGGGCTGAAATGCCAGCGCGCCAGCACCTGGTGCGCCGCCTCGCTGTACACCGGCCGGCCGTCCTGGCGCAGCCAGGCGTAGCCCAGGCCGGGCTCCAGCTCCAGCCGGGGCAGCGGCCGGGTGGTCAGCGTCAGGCTGGCCTTGCCACCCGGGCGCAACCGGTTGGCCGTCACATCGGCCAGGCGGCCCCATTGCAGCTCACTGGTGAGCAGCGGCAGCCACCCGGCCGGCGTCACGGTGAGGCTGGATTTGAGGTAGTTCTCATGCAGCAGCGCTTGGCTGGCCGCCGTGCGCAGCGCCGAGCCGACATGCCAGTACGACGAGGCTTCGAGGTTGTGTGCGCCGGTCAGCCAGATGCCGGGGCTCAGGTCTTGCGACACGGCCTGGCCGGTCTGGCGGTCTTGCACCCGCTCGGCTTCGAGGTTGAGCCAGAACTCATTGAACGGGCCCACTTGCTGCCAGCCCCGGGCGATGCGCCCGGCCACCCGGCGCACGCCGTTCTGGATGACAAAGCCGCTGTCGTTGCGAAAGCCGGCGCCGCTGTCGCTGGCGCTGGCGTCGCCCTCCAACTGCGCTGTTTGATACCAGAGCCGGGCCATCGCCAGGTGGCCCCGGGTGGCAGCGCCACGCGCCAGGCCGCCGGCCAGCGGCTGGGCAGTGGTGTCGGATTGCAGCCACTGGGCGCGCAGGCGCCAGGCGTCGTCGATTTGCCAGGCCACATCCGGGCCCAGCACCGCGTTGTCGCCCCGGTCACCGGCATAGCTGCGTGCGGCGGCCAGCCCGCCCCATTGCAGTGCACCGGCGTCACCGCGCAGCCGGGCCACCAGCGCGCGCGAGGCGGGCTGGTCGGCCACGCCAGTGCCGTAGGGGCCGGGCAGCAGCACCAGGCCACCGCCCCGGTCATCGATGGCAAACGCGCTGCCGGCCAGCCGGGCGCCGCGCCAGGTGCTGCGCAGGCCCCAGCGCGGCTCGGTGAAGCTGCGGGAGTACAGCGCGGCAGTGGGTGAGCGCAGCAGATCACTCGACTCGAAAAAAAACGGTCGCTTCTCAGGAAATTCGAGCGCAAACCGGGTGTTGCCGGCCAGCTGCGGCACGTCCAGCGCCACCTGCGAGAAATCGGGGTTCAGCGTGGCGTCGATCACCCACTCGGCCAGCGGCCGCCATTTGAGGTCGAGCGTGGCATTCCAGTGCCGGTTGGCGCTGTCGGGCCCGCCAGCCGGCTGGTCGGTCTGGCGGCGCCAGGTGAGGCTGGGGCGCAGGCTGAGGAACTGGTGGTTCTCGGGCAATGTGACGCCTTGCAGCGGTTGCAGCGCGGCGATGAAGCTGGGCGCATCACGCGGGATCAGCACCGAGCTG
>JANMKO010000315.1:0-2678 GCA_031372085.1 Betaproteobacteria bacterium | reverse complement strand
TAGGCCCGCTCGCGGTCGATGTCGAGCTGCAACTGCGGTGCATCCTCCAGCCCGTCCGGGCGCACGCCGGCCAGCAGCTTGCTGCCGCGCGCCATGCCCAGCAGCTGGTTGCGCGCGGCCAGCAGCGCATCGTGGCCGTTGCCGCCCCGGTCTTGCAGCCGGAAGTTGAAGCCGGTGGCCGTGCCCAGCTCGGGGATCGGCGGCGGGCTGAGCGGGAAGACAAACGCATCGCGGATGCCCATCATCGCGCCAAAAGCCCGGCCGGCCAGCGCCTGCGCCGAGTGCGCTTGGCCCTTGCGCTCGTCCCAGTCCTTGAGCGGCACAAACACCAAGCCCGAGTTCTGGCCCTGGCCCGAGAAGCTGAAACCCAGCACCGCCACCACCTGGTCCACCTCGGGCTGGGCCATGAAAAAGCCCTCCACCTGCTGCATCACGGCGGTGGTGCGCGCCAGCGTGGCGCCGGGCGGCAGTTGCACGTTGACGATCAGGTAGCCCTGGTCCTCATTCGGCAAAAACGACGACGGCAGCCGGGTGTACATCAGCCCCACCGCCAGCAGCACCACGCCAAAGGCCAGCATCCAGCGCCCGCTGCGCGGCAGCACCTTGGCCACCACGCCCTCGTAGCCGTGGGCGGTGCGCTTGAAGAAGCGGTTGAACAGGCCGTAGAACCCTTTGCGCTCGTGGTGGGCGGTGACCGGCTTCAAAAAGGTGGCGCACAGCGCGGGCGTCAAGGTGAGCGCCAGAAAGGCCGAGAACAGGATGGCCGAGACCATCGACAGTGAAAACTGCCGGTAGATGCTGCCCACCGCGCCCGAGAAAAACGCCATCGGCACAAACACCGCCACCAGCACCACGGTGATGCCGATCACCGCACCGGTGATCTGGCCCATCGCCTTGCGGGTGGCGTCGCGCGGGCTCAGGCCCTCCTCGGCCATCAGCCGCTCGACGTTCTCGACCACCACGATGGCGTCGTCCACCAGGATGCCGATGGCCAGCACCATGCCAAACAAGGTCAGCACGTTGATCGAGTAACCCAGCACCAGCAACATGCCGAAGGTGCCCAGCAGCGCCACCGGCACCACGATGGTGGGGATCAGCGTGTAGCGCAGGCTCTGCAAGAAGATCAACATCACGATGAAGACCAGCGCCACCGCCTCGACCAGCGTCTCGACCACTTGCTTGATCGAGATGCGCACGAACTTTGAGCTGTCGTACGGCACTTTGTAGGCCATGCCCTGCGGGAAGTAGACCTTCAGCTGCTCCATGCGCGCCTTCACCGCATCTGCGGTGGCCAGCGCATTGCCGCTGGGTGACAACTGCACGCCCACGCCCGCACTGGGCTGGCCGTTGAGCCGCGAAAAGCTGCCGTAGCCCTGGCCGCCCAGCTCGACGCGGGCCACATCGCGCAGCCGCACGGTAGACCCGTCGGCGTTGGCGCGCAGCACGATGGCACCAAACTGCTGGGCGTTGGCCAGTTGGCCGTTGACCACCACGGTTGCGCTCATCGCCTGGCCGTTGGCGGCCGGCTGGTCGCCCAGCGTGCCGGCCGAGACTTGCGCGTTCTGCGCCCGGATGGCGGCGTTGGCGTCGCTGGGCGACAGGCCGAACGACACCAGTTTGGCCGGGTCCAGCCAGATGCGCATGGCCCGCTCAGTGCCAAACAGCTGGGCCTGGCCCACGCCGGGGATGCGTTGCAGCTCAGGCTGGATGTAACGCGCGGCGTAGTCGCCCAGCGAGACCGGGTCATCGCCCGGGTTGGTGGAGGTGAGTGAGACGAACAGCAAAAAGTTGCTGCGCGATTTGTCGATGCGCACGCCCTGCTGCACCACCGCGCTGGGCAGGCGCGGCGTGGCACGCGACAGCCGGTTTTGGATCTCCACCTGCGCCAGCTCGATGTTGGTGCCAGCCTCAAACGTGGCGGTGATGGTGCCGGCGCCGTTGGCCTGGGCGATCGACTCCATGTAGATCATGGCCGGCGCGCCGTTCAGCTCTTGCTCGATCACCGACAGCACGCTGTCCTCGAGCACGCTGGCCGATGCACCGGGGTAGACGGCGGTGATGACGATGGACGGCGGCGCCACCGTGGGGTATTGCGCCACCGGCAGCTTGGTGATGGCCGCCGCGCCCAGCACCGCGATGAACAGCGCGATCACCCAGGCGAAGATCGGGCGGTCGATGAAGAATCCGGAAATCATCGGGGTGCTCCGGTCAGCGGCTGGTGGCCGGGGTGGCCGGGGTGGCCGGGGTAGCCGGGGTAGCCGGGGTGGCCGGGGCGGGGCGGGCTGGCGCTGCGGATGCCCCGGCCATCGTGGCGGGCGCGCCCGGCGCTGCGCCCGATGCCGCCGCCGCTGCCGGCCCACCCGCCGGTGCACTGTTTTGCGCACCGCTTGGCGCAGCACCCGGCTTGCCCGGCGCCACCCACGGCACCGGGTTGACCGGCGCACCCGGTGTCATCTTCTGAAAGCCATCAACCACCACCCGCTCACCGGCGGCCAGGCCGCTCAAGACCACCCAGTCCGCGCCCTGGCTGGCGCCCACCTGGATGCTGCGCTGCGCCGGCGTGTTGTCGGCGCCCAGCACCAGCACGCTGTCACCGGCCGGCCCGCGTGTCACCGCTTGCTGCGGCAGGCGGACGGCGTTCTCACGGGTGGCCTGCACCAGCCGCACTTTGACAAACA
>JANMKO010000312.1:0-2844 GCA_031372085.1 Betaproteobacteria bacterium | reverse complement strand
GGCGCATCAGGTCTTCGTACTGGGTGCGGACGGGGCGGGTCACTCAATGGCTTCCAAAAAGGGTGTCCAGCGCGTCCAGCACCTCGTCGCGCCAGGTGTCGGCGCGCCAAACCGGGGTTTTCAGCAGGTGGGTGTACACGGGGGCCAGCGCGGCCGTGTCCAACACCACGGGGCTGCCTTGCAACTCAAGCACCGGGTTCAGGCCGCGCACCGGCGTGCCATAGCCTTGGGGCGCCCGCAGCGGTATGACGACGCGGGTGCCCAGCGGGCCCAGATGATCGTTTTGCACATCCAGCACAAAAGGGGTGTGGGCACGCTCAACGGCAAACGGATTGCGGTAGACATCGAAGCGCGCCATGGTCTGCCGCCGCTCAGGCCGCATCCTGGCTGTCTTCGTCCTGGGCCGGCCGCATGAAGGTGCGGCATCGATCAGAGAACAGGCCCTCGCGCGCGATGCGGGCGTTGTAGTGTTCTATCGCCTCGGCGTTGTCGTGCTGCCAGCGCTGCCAGTGCTGCTTCAAAACCTCTTCAGTCAGCAGCGCATCCACCGTCTGCGAGATGTTCAGCCCCATTTCACGGGCCATGTCCAGCACCTTGCTGTTCAGTGTCAGGTTGATGGCGCGTTTGGGGGCGGTGCGGATGCTGCGCATGGGAACCTCCGGTGCGGATGGTGGCAAATCATGTGCCACGATTATGCGGGGTACTTATGCCGGTATCGAGGCGCTGTTGTCTGCGCTGGCGTCGGCGTCGGCGCCAGAGCTGGCGTCATTTTCCAGCCCAAACTGCATCGCCGCCAACCGCGCGTACAGCCCACCGCGCGCCACCAACTCATCGTGTTTGCCGATGTCCACGATGCGCCCGGCCTCCATCACCACGATGCGGTCAGCGCGTTTGACGGTGGCCAGCCGGTGCGCAATCACCAGCGTGGTGCGCCCGCTCATCGCCGACTCCAGCGCCAGTTGCACCATGCGCTCACTTTCGGCATCGAGTGCGCTGGTGGCCTCGTCCAGCAGCAGCAGCGGCGGGTTCTTCAGCATCGCCCGGGCAATGCTGATGCGCTGGCGCTGGCCGCCCGACAAGCGCACGCCGCGCTCACCCAAAAAGGTGTGGTAGCCCTCGGGCAGCGCGCTGATGAAGTCATGCGCATACGCCGCTTTGGCAGCGGCGATCACCTCGGCGTCGGGCGCGGCGGGCTTGCCGTAGCGGATGTTCTCCAGCGCCGAGGTGGAGAAAATCGTGCTGTCTTGCGGCACGATGCCCACCCGCTCGCGCAGCGCGGCCAGTGAGGTGCTGCGCACCGGCACGCCGTCAATCGCCACCGACCCGCCGCTGGCGTCGTAAAACCGCAGCAGCAGTTGAAACACGGTGCTCTTGCCGGCGCCGCTGGGGCCGACGATGGCCACCGTCTCACCCGGCGCCACCGCCAGGTTGATGTCGCGCAGCGACGGCAGCGTGGGGCGCGACGGGTAGTGGAAGGTGACGCCGCTCAGCGTCAAGGCCGAGCCGGCGGCGGTGGCCGGCAGTGCCAGCGGCGCGGTCGGGTCGGCCACCGGTGAGCGGGCAGCCAGCAACTCCATCAGCCGCTCGGTGGCCCCGGCGGCGCGCAGCAAATCACCGTACACCTCAGACAACACCGCCACGCTGCTGACCAGAATGATCACAAATACCACCGTCTGCCCCAGGTGGCCGGCGCTGATGCGCCCGGCGGCCACCGCTTGCGTGCCCTGGTACAGGCCCCACAGCAGCGCGCCAAAGGTGGCGGTGATGATGAAGCCCACCAGCAGCGCGCGCACCCGGGTGCGCTTGATGGCCACCTCAAACGCGCGCTCGGTGGCGGCATCGAAGCGGTCGGCCTCGCGCTGCTCCTGGCCGTAGCTCTGCACCACGGGGATGGCGTTCAGCACCTCGGCGGCGATGGCGCTGGAGTCAGCCACCCGGTCTTGGCTGGCCCGGCTGAGTTTGCGCACCCGGCGGCCAAAGTACAGGCTGGGCAGCACCACCAGCACCAGCATGCCCAGCACCTGCGTCATCACGTAGGGGTTGGTGATGACCAGCATCAACATCGCGCCCACGCCCATCACCGCATTGCGCAAGCCCATGCTCAGGCTGGAGCCGACGACGGTCTGCACCAGCGTGGTGTCGGTGGTGAGCCGGCTCAACACCTCACCCGACGCCGTGGTCTCGAAGAATTCGGGGCTTTGCCGCACCACATGGGCATAGACGGCATCGCGCAGGTCGGCGGTGACACGCTCACCCAGCCAGGTGACGGCATAGAACCGCAGCGCCGAAAACAGCCCCAGCGCCGCGCCCACGCCAAACAGCGCTAAAAAATGGCCGCGCAAGGCCATCAGCCGCTGGGTCGGGTCAGCCGCCACCACGCCCTGGTCGATCAGCGATTTCAGCGCGATGGGGAAGAGCAAGGTGCTGACCGCGGCCAGCACCAAAAACAGCAGCGCCAGCGCAATGCCCCAGCGGTACGGCCGTAAAAAAGGCCCCAGGCCGGACAGTGAGCGGGGGCTGGTGGACGCGGCGCGGTCATCGGGTTTTGCCATGCCAGCAGTGTAGAGGCCGGCCCCGCATACCCCCACTGGGAACTAGCCTAAACAAATACTGCCTGAACATATATTGCATAAGCAAGTACATTGATGCAATGCCAGACCTGCCATCCCCTGCCGTCAACTTTTACTGTGCCGACACCCTGCGGCCCGAGACCAGCGTGGGCTTTTTGATCAAGCGGGTGATGCAGTCGGTGCTGTTGCAAATCGACCGCCGGCTGCTGGCCCACGACCTGACCCACGCCCAGTGGCTGCCGCTGTACCGCATGGCGCGCGGCGAGTGCGACAC
>JANMKO010000263.1:0-5614 GCA_031372085.1 Betaproteobacteria bacterium | reverse complement strand
CGGGCCGTAGACATTGCGCGGCAGCAGCAGCTCGTCGCCGTGGCTCAACAGGCCCAGGTTGACATTCGTGATCGCCGCCAGGCCACTGGGCGACAGGATGCAGAACCGGCCGCCTTCCAGCGTGGCCAGGCGCTCTTCCAGCAGGTAGGTGGTGGGCGTGCCACGCAGGCCGTAGGTGTAGCCGGTCTTGGCGGTGTAGCTGCGGCTGCGCAACGCCGCCACATCGGGAAATATCACCGTCGAAGCCTTGAACACGCCCGGCGGCACCGCCTGCCAAGTGTCGGGCGGCTGGTAGGTGTGGTGGATCAGGTCGGTGATCAGCTGGCGTGGCTCGGTCATGGTCGATGGGGCGGATTTGGCAGATGAGGCAGATGGGGTGGGTGCGCTGGGCTCAAACCGGTTGGCCGATCAGGTCATGGCCGTCGGTGGCCACGATGCGGGCGCGGGTGAACTCACCCACTTTCAAGGTTTTGCTGGCTTTGTCGGGCGGCAATAGCCGCACCGTGCCGTCGATCTCGGGCGCGTCGGCATAACTGCGGCCCACGCCGCCCTTGCGGCCCAGCGCCGGCGCGCTGTCGATCAGCACCTGCATCGTCGCGCCCACACGGCGCTGCAAGCGGCTGATCGACACTTCTTCGGCCACCGCCATGAAGCGGGCACGGCGCTCTTCGCGCAGCGCGGCCGGCAGTGCGCCGGGCAGATCATTGGCCACCGCGCCCTGCACCGGCGAGTAGGCAAAGCAGCCGGCCCGGTCAATCTGCGCCTGGCGCACAAAATCAAGCAGGTGGTCAAACTCGGCTTCGGTCTCGCCCGGAAACCCGGCGATGAAGGTCGAGCGGATCACCAGCTGCGGGCAGGCGGCGCGCCATTGCAGCAGCCGGTCTAGGTTGCGCTCACCGCTGGCCGGGCGCTTCATGCGGCGCAGCACATCCGGGTGCGAGTGCTGGAACGGCACATCCAGGTAGGGCAGCAGCCGGCCGCTGGCCATCATCGGCAGCAACTCATCGACATGCGGGTACGGGTAGACGTAGTGCAGCCGCACCCAGGCGCCGTGCGCGGCGGCCAGCGTGGCCAGCGCGTCGCACAGCTCGGTCATGCGGGTCTTGACGGGCCGGCCGTCAAAAAACCCGGTGCGGTATTTGACGTCCACGCCGTAGGCGCTGGTGTCCTGGCTGACAACCAGCAGCTCTTTGACGCCGTTCTCGAACAGCGCCCGGGCCTCGGCCAGCACATCGCCCACCGGGCGCGACACCAGATCACCACGCAGGCTGGGGATGATGCAAAAGGTGCAGCGGTGGTTGCAGCCCTCGCTGATCTTCAAATAGGCGTAGTGGCGCGGGGTGAGTTTGATGCCGGCCGAGCCCCGGAACTGTGCCCGCGCCTCGGGCAGCAGATCGACAAACGGGTCGTGCGGCTTGGGGCAGTGCAAGTGCACCGCGTCCATCACCTCTTGCGTGGCATGCGGGCCGGTGACAGCCAGCACGCTGGGGTGCATTTGCCGCACCAGGTTGGCGCTGCCGGCGCCGGTGTCCTGGCCGCCCTTGGCGCCCAGGCAGCCGGTGACGATGACTTTGCCGTTGGCGGCCAGCGCCTCACCGATGGTGTCCAGGCTTTCGCGCACCGCGTCGTCGATAAAACCGCAGGTGTTGACGATCACCAAATCGGCCCCGGTGAAGGATTTGCTGGTCTGGTAGCCCTCGGCGCTGAGCTGGGTGAGGATCAGCTCGGAGTCGGTGAGCGCCTTCGGGCAGCCGAGTGAGACAAAGGCAATTTTTGGCGCCGCGCCCAGGGCTGGCGGCAATGGGGGGAGCACGGTGAAGGCGGTGGCTTGCATCGCCAGATTGTCGGTGACAAGCGCCGCGCCGTCAGAGTTGCCGGCGTTTGGCGCTGCCCAGCCGCACAGCCGGGCCCGGCAGCCCTATCGCGGCGCCGATATGTCAGCGCTTGGGCGTCAATGTGGGCAGGCCCGGAAACAGCGTGCCAGCCTGCATCTGCTCTTGCATTTGGGCAAACAGGCTTTTGCTCTGTTCCAGGTAGTTGCCCATCAGGCCTTGCATCATCGGCGCCTGGCCGCTGATGAACTGGGCCCAGGTCTCGGGCGTGAAGGTGGTTGGGTCGTACAAGCCCTTGCTTTGCGTGGCCAGCCGGCTTTGCACATCGACAAAAGCTTGCAGGTTTTTTTCGAGGTAGGTGCCCATCATGCCCTGCATGGCATGGCCGTAGAACCGGATCACCTGGCCCAGCATCTGGGTCGAGAACATCGGCATGCCACCGGTTTCTTCTTCAAGAATGATCTGCAACAGGATGCTGCGGGTGATCTCGTCGCTGGTCTTGGCGTCGCGCACCTCAAACACCTCACCGGCCAGCACCATTTGCTTGACATCGGCCAGCGTGATGTAGCTGCTGGTCTGGGTGTCGTAGAGGCGCCGGTTGGGGTACTTCTTGAGCACCCGGATGCTGGCCTGCGCTGCGGCGGCTGCGGCGCCAGGGCTGGCAGCGCTGCGGCGGTGGGATGGCATTGCGGGGGGCTCCTTGGGCTGAAGAATCATTCTAAGGACGGCCGCAGCAGGGCCCCGGCAGGAGTTTCCCCCTGGGGTTGAACCCGCAGCCGCGCCACTGGGCGATGTCAGCCCGGCCGCAGGCCCGATGCGGTGGGCCCGGTGCCGCTGGCCGGCGGCGCGGCATGGCGCCAATGCGCTGCGCGCAGGCGCCGGGGCAGCGGCGGTATCTCGAACCACGATCTGGCCGCTGATCTGGCTGCGCTGCACCACGCCACTGATGACTGCCAGGCGCCGGTACCGGGCAGCGCCCGCCCGGCGCAGCGCCAGGCGGGGCGTGCGCAAGACGGCGCCACACAGGCCGGCCAGCCGCAGCCACTGACCAACACGGCCGCACGCGGCCACGGCGGGTACGGCGGCACCAGCCGCACCTCGACGTCGGTGGCCACCAAGTGCGCAATGCTGCCGACCCGAAACCACAGGACCACCGCCGCCAGACCGATGCGCCGCGCCCGGCCCGGCCCGGCGCCGGTCATGCGCGCTTTCGGGGCGGGGCCTTGGCGGGCGCTTTTTTGGTGGCCACTTTGCTGGTGGCGCCAGCGCCGGCCCCCGCCGCGCCGTCGGGCGCGCCATCCAGCGCGCCGGCCGGCTGGCGCTTGGCCAGGCTCTGGGCCAGCAGCGCCGTCAGGTCCACCACGTTGCTGGCGCCCGGCTGCGACGGCGCGTCTTCTAGCGGGGTGACGGTCTCGGTCTCGCCAGCCGCCACTTTTTGGGCCACCAGCGCCTGGATGGCGTCGGCAAACTGGTCGGTGTAGGCCGCCGATAACCAGGGCAGCGTCATGTCGCTGATCAGCTGCGCCGCCATCTTCAACTCGGCCGGCTTCAACCCGGCGGCGGCTTTGCCCTCGGCCGGCAGTGGCAAGTCGGCCGCCGGGCGGATTTCACTCGCCCAGCGCAGGGTGTTGAGCACCAGCGCCGCGCCCGACGGGATCAACGCCGCCAAATGCTCTTTGGTGTGCATCACCACCCGGGCAATGCCGATGACACCGGCCTCGAACATCGCCTCGCGCAACAGCGCGTACACCTTCTCGCCCTTGCCGGTGGGCGCCAGGTAATACGGTGTCTCCAGCAAGGTGAAGTCAATCTCGCTGGCCTTGACAAAGCACTCGATCTCGATGGTCTGGGTTGATTTGGGGTAGGCGGCCTTGATCTGGTCCTCGCTCAGAATCACGTAATCACCATCGGCTTGCTTGATGCCCTTGACGATGTTGTCGCCCGCGATGTCTTTGCCGGTGCGCTTGTTCACCCGCTTGTAGCCCACCGGGTCCATTGATCGTTTGTCGAGCCAGTCGAAATCGATGCCGACCGTTTGTGACGCTGGGTACAGGGCCACCGGCACATGCACCAGGCCGAAGCTGATGGCACCTTTCCAGATCACACGGGGCATGCTGTCTCCTGGTTCGGCACGCGGCCGAGCGGGTTTGTCAAAAGAAACACGGCGCTGCGCCTTCGGCACTCAGTCCTGGGCAGGTGCATGGCCCAGCGCGGCCATCGCCGCCGTCAAGCCCCGCGCCGCCCGGGCATAGCCCTGCCAGGGCGTGTTGCCGGTGTCCAGCCGTGGGTGCACGGTGTTGACCGTCCAGTGATCACCGCCGCGCAGCAGGGGCAACTCGTCCCAGGCCACCGGCACTGAAATACCCAGGCCCGGCCGGGCCCGCACCGACCAGGCGCTGACGGTGGTGGCGCCCAGGCCGTTGCGCAGGTAGTCGATAAAAATTTTTCCGATGCGGTTTTTTGGCCCGCTGCGGGCCACAAAGCGCTGCGGGATGGTGCGCGCCATGTGCTGCACGATGGCCTGCGAAAAGCCCTTCACCGTGTCCCAATCGTGCAGCTTGCGCACCGGCACCACCACATGCAGGCCCTTGCCGCCGCTGGTCTTCAAGAACGACGGCAGGCCCAACTGGGCCAGAAACGCGCGCGTCAACTGGGCCGCCTCTTGCACCTCGGCCCACGGCACGCCCTGCCCCGGATCCAGGTCGAACACCATGCGGTCGGGGTGGGCCAGCGACGCCGTGCCGGTGTTCAGGGTGTGGAACTCGATCACATTCCACTGCGCTGCCGACAGCAGGCCCTGCACGCTGGCCACCTCGATCAGCGCCGGATGGCCGGTGAACAAGGCCGGGTCGAGCTGGCGGATGCCCGGCAGCTTGCCGGTCTCGGTGTGCTTCTGGAAGAACAGCGCGCCATCAACGCCGCTGGGCGCCCGCAGCCAAGAGACCGGGCGCCCGCGCAAGTGCTTCATCATCAAATCACCGACCAGGCCGTAGTAGCGCACCAGCTCGATCTTGGTGGTGCCGGTGCTGGCGTCGATCACCCGCTGCGGGTGGGTGACAGGCAGCCGGCTGACCGGCGCCTGCGGCCGGGCTGCGGCGGCGCTGGCCGGCGCGCTGCGCAAGCGCAGCACGGGTTCACGCACGATGGTGGCGGCGGGCTTGTCGCTGCGCAGGCCGCGAAACACGGCATGGCGGATGTGGCCGGCACGTGTCCACGCACCGAATGACACCTCGGCCACCAGCGTCGGGGCCACCCAGTGCGGCCGGCCATTGATCGTCGATGCGGCATCAAACGGGCTGCTGGTGCGCCGCCGTGCGTCGAGCGCTTTTTTGAGGTCGATCAGCGCACGCTGGCTGAAGCCGCTGCCCACGTCGCCGGCGTATTGCAGCCCGCCTTGGGCGTCGTGCAGGCCCAGCAGCAGGGCGCCCAGGCCGGTGCGCGCACCCTGCGGGTCGGTGTAGCCACCGATGACAAACTCCTGGCGCTGGCCGCACTTCAGCTTGAGCCAGTCACCCGACCGGGCCGATTGGTAGTGGCCCTGGCGGCGCTTGGCGATGACGCCCTCCAGGCCCAGTTGGCAGGCCGATGCCAGCACGCTGCCGGGCGGGGCATCAAACACCTCGCTGAACCGGACTTGCACCGGCGGCGACGCGCCCAGCAGCCGTTGCAGCAGCGCGCGCCGCGCTTGCAGCGGCACGCCGCGCAGGTCATGGCCGCTGCAATACGGCATGTCGAACAGGTAGAGCACCACCGCGTCGGTGCACTGGGCCTCAAACGCCTGC
>JANMKO010000246.1:0-12329 GCA_031372085.1 Betaproteobacteria bacterium | reverse complement strand
CCGATGGCCTTCATCCCGTTTGCCGAGCAGACCGGCTTCATCCGCCAGCTCACGCTGTGGATGTTTGACCGCGCCGCCAATGAGCAAGTGGCGCTGGCGCTGCTGGGCGTGCGGCGGGTGTCGGTGAACCTCTCGACCCGCGACCTGCTGGACCCGGAGTTGCCGGACAAACTGGACGCCATCCTGCGCCGCCACCGCGCGCTGGCCGACGGTTTTTGCCTGGAGATCACCGAGAGCGCGATCATGGACGACCCGCAGCGCGCCGGGGCCACGCTGAACCGCTTGGCAGAACGCGGCTTCAAGCTCTCGATCGACGATTTCGGCACCGGCTACTCGTCACTGGCCTACCTGAAAAACCTGCCGGTCGATGAGCTGAAGATCGACAAGAGCTTTGTCATGGCGATGGCGCAAGACGCCGGTGATGCGGCCATCGTGCGGTCCACCATCGACCTGGCGCACAACCTGGGCTTGACGGTGGTGGCCGAAGGCATCGAGAACCAGGCCGTGCTGCAACTGCTGCAGGCGCTGAAGTGCGACGAGGGCCAGGGCTACCACATGAGCAAACCGCTGCCGGTGGCCGAATTTCAAGACTGGGTGGCGCGCTGGCAAGCCCGCCCGCCGGTGGCCGCCGGCACGCCCGCTGCACTGCGCGGCGGCGCGCCGCTGCTGCACTGATGTGCGGCGGCGCACCGCCGCACCGATTGCGCGGCGCACTGATGCGCGGCGGCGCACCGCTGCGCGGCACTGACTTGCGCCCGCGCGCGCGGGGTTGGGGTGAGGCATTGACTTGCTCCCTCTCCCGCCTGCGGGAGAGGGTTGGGGTGAGGGCGCCGGCATCAGCCCCCACGCCAAAACCAGCGGCAGGCCACGTCAAGCCCGCAAGCGCGTTTGCAACAGCCGCCCACGCACATAGCCCATGCGCTGGGCCAGCAGCGCGGTGGCCTCTTCGGGCCGCAGCTCACCGCGCGAGACCAGCCGCAGCACCGTGCGCAGCTCGGGCGGCAGGCCCGCCAGCGTGCCCTCGGCCAGCCCACCGTAGGCCACCTGGCCCAACGCCGCCTGCACCGCAGCGCCGTACAGCCAGCCGACAAACTCTGCCCGGCCGCGCAGGCGCTGGATGGCCACCGCCGTCTCGGCAAAACCGCGCCGGCTGGGGCTGTCCACCGCCCGGCCGATGGCCCAGCGGAACAGCACGTCGCGGTGCGGCGCCAGCCAGTCGCGCAGCAGCGGCTCGGTCTTGGTGGCAGCCGGGAAGAATGCGGCCGGCGGGCAGGGCAGCCCGCTGGCAGCGTTGAAGGGTTGAGCACTAACGATCATGGCCCGCAGCGTAGGCCGGCCCGGCCGCACCGGGTTGTGTGGCGCTGCGGCCTGGCGTTGTGACATGCATCACAACCCGGCAGCGCCGCTTGCGCGTCCAATCCTGGAGTGCCGTTTCACGTTGAACCCTGTACCGAAAGCCCGCCATGTTGCCAGCCGCCATGCCCTCGCTGATCGCCCGTCTGACGCGGCGCCACCAGCGCAGGCTGCGCCCGCAAGAGCCGGCCGACATGGGCACCGCCTTTGGCATGGAGCAGTGGCTGGACGAGCGTGAACACGGCGGCGCACCCGCAGCCAGCCCGGCCCGGCCACGCGCCTGGCTGGCGCGCTGGTGGCCGCGCTTGCTGCAAGGCACGCCGCTGAGCCGCAACCGCTGAGCCGCGCCAGGCCCGCCCAAACGCGAAAGCGCCAGCAGCGCGTCGCTGATCGCACTGCAAAGTCGCGCCCTGGCCCAGCCAGTCTGAATCGCTACTTGCCGCCTACAATCGAGCGGTGACCCGCCTGAGCTTCCGCGAAAAAGTACACCTCGCCCGAGAGGACGCCATCGTCAGCACCGTGATGCGGCTGCTGGCTGAAAAAGGCTTCGATCAGATGACGGTGGACGAGGTGGCGGCCGATGTGGGCATTGCCAAAGCCAGCCTGTACAAGCACTTTGCGTCCAAAGAGGCGTTGGCCGCAGCGGCCATGACGCAGGCACTCGACCTGGCCTTGCAGCAGGTTGAGCACCAGCAGGCGGTGCCAGGCACCAGTGCCATCGACCGGCTCAAGGCCATCACGCGCTGGACGCTGCAAACCCAGCTGGCCGGTGCCATGCCCACCTTGCCGGCAGAGAACTCCTTGCTGCGCAATGCGCTGATCAACCACCGCGGCTACATGGACCGGTTGATGACGCTGAGCGACCAGCTGGGTGCCTGGATCGTGCAGGCCCATGCCGACGGCACGCTGGACGCGCGCCTGCCCCCCGAGGCCGTGCTGTACACCATCTACGCCCGCGCCTGCGACCCGGTGCTGGGGTTCCTCAAAGCCGGCGGCCAATACAGCGACGAGCAGATCGTCGACTGGGTGATGGCCACCTGCTTTGACGGGCTGGCGGCGCGCGGCTGAGGCCCGGCGCCCGCGCGCCGTCAGCGGATGATCAGCAGCGGCGTCTGGCAGCGCGCCAGCACCCGGGTGGTGACCGAGCCCAGCACCAGATTGGCCAGCAAACCGTGGCCGTGCGAGCCCATCATCAGCAGATCAAACTTGCCTTTGCTGGCCACCGCAGCGATGGTCTCGGCGGCCGGGCCGACCTTGGCCACAAACTCGGCCGTGATCTTTTGCTTGCTGAAAAACGTGCGCAGCGGCTTGAAGACCTTGTCGCTCTCGTCAGCGTAGTGCGCCTGCAGCACGTCTTTGTCCAGCACCGCCGCCGCGCGTGGCGGCACGGCCGGCGCCACATGCAGCAAGGAGTACTGGTGCGCGCCGCCCAGCCACTCGTCGTGCGCGGCCAGGTAAGCCAGCATGCGTTTGGTGAACGGGCTGCCGTCCACCGGAACCAGGATTTTCATGGCCGCGTCGCCTGTTGTTGGGGGGTGGCCGCAGTGTCGCACTGCGGCTGGTGTGGCTGGTGTGGCTGACGATCGGGGTCACACGCCGACGCCGTCACGTCCAGCAGCTTGCACGCATCGAACCCCGCGCACTCGCCTTTGCGCAGCAAGCCCCGGGCTTGCGACACCACCCGCGTGGGCGCCTGCCCGGGCCGGGCCACGGCGTAGTCATGCCGGCAATGCAGGTGGCCGTGCAGCCACAGGTCGGCCAGCGGGATCAGGTCGTCGTCGGCATTGCAGAAGCTGGCCGTGCCGGGCTGTTTGCCGAAGCGCGCATCCGCGCTGCGCAGGCTGGGCGCAAAGTGGGTGATGGCCACGGTGGCATGCCAGCCGTCAGCGGTGGCCGGGCCCGGGTTGGGGCGGTGCAACTCGTTGGCCAACCAGGCCCGGCAGGCCAGTGACTCCTCACGCAGCACCGCCGGGTCGATCGCCTGGCCACCGCGCTGCGCCGCCATCAACTTGAGAAAGTAGGCGGCAGCGCGCATCGCCCGGGCCCGGCCGTCGGGGCCAAACAGCTCAAAATCTGACCAGCGCACGGTGCCCACAAAGCGCACCCGCAGGCCGGTGGCGCTGGTCAGCAGAACACTTTCACGCTCGATCAACCGGACGGCGTGGCGGGCGCAATGCTCACGCAGCGCGGGCCAGGCGGTGTGCAGGTCGCGGCCGTCAAACTCATGGTTGCCGGCCACCATCAGCACCGGCACCGGCCAGCCGGCAAAGCGCTGCAGCGCGGTCCAATTGGCGTCGATGTCTCCGGCCAGCACCAGCACGTCGGCGCCCGGCGCGGGCTGGGGATCGAAAGTCTCGGTTTCAAGGTGCAAGTCAGAGAACAGTTGCAGCCGCAGGCGGGCGCCGGGTGGCGGGTCAGCCGCTGGCAAGTCAAAGCCCACCGTGCGCGGCCCAGAACACGGCCGGGCTGACGATGGGATAACGCCCGGCCAGGGCCAGCAGGTCTTTGTCGCCGGTAACAAGGTAGTCGACGCCACCGGGGGCCGATTGGGCCGCGATCAGGGTGCCCAGTACCGGCAAATCAGCCGCATCCCTCAGGGCAGGCTCGTCGGGTGACTCGGGGCTCAGCAACTCAGCCTGGATGGCCAACACCTCTACGAGATCGGCGATCTCGCCGGCCGACAAACCATGGCGTTGCACCAGGCGCGGCAGCACGCGCGCCAGTTCTTGCAGAATGAAATCCGACAGCAGCAGCTCCAGTGCACCGTGGCGCCAGGCGGACAAAATGCGGCCGGGCACGCTGGCCGGATAGGCAATGCCGGACAGCAGCACGTTGGTGTCGAGCACCACCCGCAGGGCGGCCACGGGCGTCAGCGCTGCGGGGTGGCCGGGGCAGATGCCGCTGCGGCTGCAGAGGCAGCGGCAGCCGGCTGGCGCAACGCGACAACGGCGGCGTCGATCTCGGCCAGGCCCTGCGCCTCGGGGACGGCCGCGAAGCCCGCCTCGATGCGCCCGCACAAGGCGTCAAAGCGGGCCTGCATGCGGCGGATGCGCTCAAACAGCCGCGCATCCACCAGGGCGGCGACCGGCTTGCCGTCTTTCTTGATCACGATGCTGTCGCGCCGGTACTGCACCTGATTCAGCATCTCGCCCAGGTTCTGGCGGAAGGTGACGGCAGTGGTTTCTGAAATCATGGTGTATTGGTCATATTGATCATACTGATCAGTATGTCATTTAACCCGTCTGGCGGCAAGCGCCGATGTCAAACCCGCATCAGGCGGCCAGCTTCAACTCGATCTGCGCCTTGATCGCCAGCAGCTGTGCCGGCAGGCGGGCCGACAGTTGCTGAAACAACTCACCGTGCAGCCCCAGCTCGGTGACCCAGGCGGCGCGGTCGATCGACATCACCGACTGGTACTGGGCGCGGCTGAAATCGAGCCCGGCCCAGCTGATGTCGCCGTAGCGTGGGCTGACGCCGAACAGGTTGTCGTCGCCGCCGGCCGTGCCGTCCACCCGCTCCAGCATCCACTTCAGCACCCGCATGTTGTCGCCGTAGCCGGGCCAGACGAATTGGCCGTCGGCCCCTTTGCGGAACCAGTTGACGCAGAAGATGCGCGGCAGCGTGGCGCCACTGGCCGCCAGCTGCGCGCCCAGTGCCAGCCAGTGGGCAAAGTGGTCGGCCATGTGGTAGCCCATGAACGGCAGCATCGCAAACGGATCACGCCGCACCACGCCTTGCTGGCCGGCGGCGGCGGCCGTCGTCTCCGACCCCATCGTGGCGGCCATGTACACGCCCTCGGCCCAGTTGCGCGCCTCGGTGACCAGCGGCACCGTGGTAGACCGCCGGCCGCCGAACATGAAGGCGTCGATGGCCACACCGGCGGCGTCGTCCCAGGCCACATCCAGCGCCGGGTTGTTGGTGGCGGCCACCGTGAAGCGTGAGTTGGGGTGCGCGGCAGGCCGGGGTTTGCCGGCCACCGCGTTGGCCTGGGCGATGGCGGGCGTCCAGTCGCGGCCTTGCCAGTCGGTCAAATGGGCCGGCACGGCGCCGTCGATGCCCTCCCACCACACGTCACCGTCATCGGTGAGCGCGACGTTGGTGAAGATCACGTCATGCTTCAAGCAATCCATGCAGTTGGGATTGGTCTTGTAATTGGTGCCCGGCGCCACGCCAAAGTAACCCGACTCGGGGTTGATGGCCTGCAGGCGGCCATCGGCATTGGGTTTGATCCAGGCGATGTCGTCGCCGATGGTGGTGACTTGCCAGCCGTCCAGGCTTTTGGGTGGCACCAGCATCGCAAAATTGGTCTTGCCGCAGGCACTGGGGAAGGCCGCCGCGACGTGGTACTTCTTGCCCGCGGGTGACGTGACGCCCAGGATCAGCATGTGCTCGGCCAGCCAGCCCTCGGCCCGGCCCATGCCGCTGGCGATGCGCAGCGCCAGGCATTTTTTGCCCAGCAGCGCATTGCCGCCGTAGCCCGAGCCGTAGCTCCAGATCTCCCGCGTGGCCGGGTAGTGCACGATGTACTTGGTCGGGTTGCACGGCCAGGCAGCGCTTTTTTCACCGGCCTTGAGCGGCGCGCCCACGCTGTGCATGCAGGGCACAAACGGGCCATCGTCACCCAGCAGATCGAGCACCGGCCGGCCCATGCGCGTCATGATGCGCATGTTGACGGCGACGTAAGCGCTGTCGCTCAGCTCGACCCCGATGTGGGCAATGGGCGAGCCCAGCGGGCCCATCGAAAACGGCACCACATACAGCGTGCGGCCGCGCATGCAGCCGGCAAACAGCGCCGGCGTGCCGTCGGGCTGGCCGGTTTGCAGCCGTTGGCGCATCTGCGCCGGGGCCATCCAGTTGTTGGTCGGGCCGGCGTCGTCCTGCAACTCGCTGCAAATAAAGGTGCGGTCTTCGACCCGGGCCACGTCACCCGGATCACTGCGCGCCAGGAAGCTGTCGGGCCGCAGCAGCGGGTTGAGCGGCGTGAAGGTGCCAGCCTGCACCAACTGGGCGCACAGCCGGTCGTACTCAGCCTGTGAGCCATCGCACCAAACCACCTCGGCGGGCTCGGTCAGCGCGGCCATCTCGGCCACCCAGGCCACCAGGCGGGCATGTTTGACGTGACCAGGCACATTCAGGCGCAGGCCTTCCATCACGGGTTGGTTCATGGCAACTCCAATCATCTAAAGCATTCCAGAAGCGAGATTGAACGAGGTGCGGCCGGCCGGTGGGGCCGCAACCTGTTGAATGCCGCCTGGGTGGGTTGGGGGGTGGGGTGCCAGAACAGCGCCGCCGACAGCATGAATTGGCAGGTTACGGCGCTGCAACGGTGGGTGACACCGGTGCCCGACCGCGCTGCCGGGCGGTGACCCGGCGCACATTGTCAAACCAGTGTAATAGTCCGGTAACCACCGGGCTCTGGGGGGTCATGCAAATTCCGCATGACTTAATGCCCACCTGCCGCGCCGGCTTTTGCCTTCAGTGCGATGCCGTAATGTTGCCGTGCAACACCGGCTTGCCCGGCCTGGGGCTTGTCATCCACCATTCCTTTGTCGCCAGCGCCATGAAAATCCTCAGTGTCAACACAGCCCGCGCCGAGAAGCGCCTGATCCAGGGCCGGCAAGTGCCCACCGCCATCGGCAAACGCGCCGTGGCGGGCAGGGTGGGGGTATTCCCGCTGGGTTTGGAGGGCGATGAGCAGGCCGACCCCAGCGTGCACGGCGGGCTGTCGCGGGCGATTTATGCCTACCCGGCGGCGCACTACCCGTTTTGGCAGGGGGTGAGGGCGCAGGCCAGCGTGGCGGGTGCGGCCGATGGGCTGCCGCACGGCTTCATGGGCGAGAACCTGACGATCGATGGCCTGCTGGAGCAGCAGCTGTGGATCGGCGACCGGCTGCGCCTGCCCGGCTGCGTGCTGGCGGTGAGCGAGCCGCGCGAGCCCTGCTTCAAGTTCAACGCCGTCATGGGCTTCAACCAGGCGAGCAAGCTGATGGCGCAGTCGGGCTACAGCGGCAGCTATTTGGCGGTGATCGAGCCGGGCCAGGTGGGTGCCGGCGATGAGATCGAGCTGCTGCCCGGGCCGCGCGAGGTGAACTTGCGTGAGTTGTTCATGGCCCGGATGCGCAAGCAGCGCTGACGGTCGGCGCTGACAGTTGGCGCTGCAGGTCGGCGTTGACGGTCCGCGCTGATATCCGCGCTGATGTGCGCGCTGGTGTGCGAGCTGATGTGCGAGCTGATGTGCGTGCGGGTGACGGGCGCTGCATGCCCGCCCAGCGGGCCGGCGCAACGTCGGCCGGGGCTCAAAACCCGGCCGCCACGCGGTGGAACCAGGGCTGGGCTTGCTCCAACTGCCCGGCCAGCCGCAGCAGTGTGGCCTCGTCGCCAAAACGCCCGACCAGTTGCATGCCCACCGGCAAGCCGGCCGCTGTCCGGTGCAGCGGCACTGACATCGCCGGCTGGCCGGTGATGTTGAACAGCGGCGTGAACGGGATGTAGTCAAACGTCTTGTCCACCAGCGGGTTGAGCACGCCGCGCTGCTTGAACACCCAGCCGGCGCCCAGCGCATTGAACAGCCGCATCGCGCGCGTCTCGATGGCGCTGGGCCCGAGCGTGCCGATCAAGGCCGGCGGTGCGCCCAGCGTGGGCGTCAACAGCAGGTCGTACTGCGCAAAAAACGGTGCCAGGCTGCGCGCGGCCAGTTGCAGCGTGCGCGCCGCGCCGGCGTAGTCAGCGGCGCTGAGCGCGCCCCCCAGCAGGCCCATGCTGTAGGTGGCGGGCTCAAAATCAGCGGCGCGCGGGCGCCGGCCGGCCAGCCGTGCCATGGCCTGGATCTCGGCCCGCACCTGGCCGGCAATCACCGTGACGAAGGCCTGGGCCAGCGCGTCGCGGTCCACCGGCGGGGCGGCCTCTTCAACGTGGTGACCGAGTGACGCCAGCAGGCTGGCGCTGGCCTGCAGGCCGGCCAGGCAATCGGCATGCACATGGCGGCCCAACAAGGGCTGGCCGGTGAAGGCGATGCGCAGCGCACCGGGCGGGCGGCCCACCTCATCGGCAAACGGGCCGGCCTGCGGCGGTGCGGCATAAGGCGCGCCGGGGTCTGCACCGGCGCTGGCGTCCAGCAGCGCTGCGCTGTCGCGCACCGAGCGGGTGACGGCATGCTCCACCGCCAGGCCGTGCCACAGCTCACCGGCGTCGGGCCCGCTGGGGGTTCGGCCCCGGCTGGGCTTGAGGCCGAACAAACCGCAGCACGACGCCGGGATGCGGATCGAGCCGCCGCCATCACCGCCGCTGGCCATCGGCACCCAGCGCGCGGCCACCGCCGCCGCCGACCCGCCGCTTGACCCGCCCGGTGAATGGGCCAGCGACCAGGGGTTGCGGGCCGGCCCGAAGGCCACCGGCTCGGTGTAGGCGGTGAGGCCCAGCTCGGGCGTGTTGGTGCGCCCGGCAATCAGCAGCCCGGCCGCGCGGTAGCGGCGCACCAGCTCGCTGTCATGCGGCATCGGCCGCTCGGCCAACAGCCGGTTGCCGCTGGCCGTGGGTTCACCGGCCAGGGTGGCAATCAGGTCTTTGAGCAAAAACGGCACGCCGCAAAACGGCGCTGATTTGTCCACCTGGCCGGCCTCGGTACGGGCCTGGACATAGCGTTTGCGGACCACCGCATTCAGCGCCGGGTTCTGCGCCTCAATGCGGCCGATGGCCGTCTCCAGCAGCTCAGCAGCGCTGACCTCACCGCGCCGCACCAGCCCGGCCAGTGCCAGGCCGTCGTGGCAGGCGTACTCGTCGAACGTGATCATCAGCGGGCCTTGACAGCGGTGGTGGGGTGGCCATTGTGGGCGTCATCGCCCCTGTGGCCGCCCATGTGGCCGCCCCTGTCGCCGCGCCCACGTCACCGCTCAAGCCACCGCGCAAGCCCCGATCAAAGCGCCGTGAAGTTGCCGTGGAAGCCCAGCGGCAGCACGTAGGGCAACTGGGCCTGGGCGATGGGTCCGTCCTCGATGTGCGCGGCGTCAAGCAGGTTGAGCACCGTGGCCTGGCGCCGGGCATCAAAGGTGGTGCCCAGCAGCCAGGCGTCCAGCTCACCGGTCTGGCCGGGTTTGGGCACCAGGATGTGCTCTTCCACCACGGTGTGCTCACCGTAGTCATAGCGGCGCAGCCGGCCGCCTTGCATGTCGCGCAGTTGCACACCGTGCAGCAGCGCGTTTTTACGGCCGTGGCGGTTGTTCCAACCACTGCCGGTGAGCAGCCAGCGCGCCGGCAGGCCGATGCGGCGCGGGTCGACGCGCGGAAACTCAACATCGTCATCAAACGCCGTCAACTGCGCCCGGCCGGTGGCCAGATCCAGGGTGGCCTGCTGGGTGGTGGGCCTGGCCGGCATGCCCGGCAGGCCCTGCATCAGCGCCACCGCGCCGGTGTTCAAAAAACTGACGTCGGGCGCGCCGATGAAGCTGAGCACGATCTGGCCGTCGCGCGTCTCGTGCGCATTGCCGACATGGAACACCATCTGCGGCGGCAGCTCAAAAATCTGCTGCTTTTTGATGTCGGCCTTGTCGATGACCAGGATGCGCAGCGGTTGGCCGGGCTCCAGCGCAAACTGGCGCGGGCCGGCCGATGACACTTCAAAGCGCAACTTGACCGGCGGCAACGGCAGCACCAGGTGGCGCGCAGTGACCGCCATGTCATGCACCATGCCGCCGGGGAAAGGCGACTCTCCCAACTGCAGATCCACCAGCCGGCCTTGCGGATCAATGTGCCAGACCACCAGGTGGCGGCCGCTGCTGCCGATATTCCACAAGTGCCCGGCAGCGTCGATCTTCGGGTGGGCCGAGAACGGCACGCCGCGCAAATCATCGCGCCAGACCACCGGGCCCTGGGTGGCCAGGTCGTCCGGGCTCAGACCGTAGGCCGAGCCGCCCTCCCACAGCGCCAGCACCCGGCCGGCATGCTCGACCGCGTTGGTGTTGGCGGGGTTCAGGCTGTCGGGGCTGCCGATGGGGACGGCTTGGTCGATTGACGTGCCGAAGGCATTGAACAAGAACTGGCCGGCCTTTTGCTCGGCCACCAGTTTGCTGGTGCGCACCAACCGGCCGCGGTGGCTGATCTGGCCGCCGGCCAGCGTGAATTGCTGCACCATGCCGTCGCCGTCAAACCAGTGGTGGTAGCGCTCACCGCCGCGCTCATACAGCGCCGGGCCGTTGCGGTAGAAGCGGCCGGCCAGCGCAGCCGGCCAGCGGCCCCGGGTGAGCAGTTGCTCGGTAAAGCAATCACCGGTGGCGTCATTCACCCCTTTGAACGGGGTGAGCAGCGGTTGCGCGGCGACACGGCCGGCAAAGTCAGCCGCCTGGGCCGGGCGGGCATGCACCGGCAATGCCGCGCCGGGACCGAAACCGGCGCTGAGGGTGGACAGGGCTTGCAGCAGATGGCGGCGGTTCATGGTGATGCGCCGATCACTGCGACAGCCGCACGACGATGGTTTTGCCGTCGAGTGCCACTTTGCCGGTGTCCCAGCTCGGGCCCATCATGCCGGGGGCGCCGGACGAGCCCCAGGGCTCGGTAGGCATGCCCACCAGGTTGGCGCCCATCTTGCCGTCGCTGTCCAGGTCTTGAAACAGTTGCAGTGCCACGGTGTCGCCCACCAGGCCGCAAACCTGGAAGCCCATCACCGCATCACCGGCGGCCAGCCGCAGCGCGGCCACAGGCCTTTTGCCGTAGCTGGCCGCGTCGCTGTAAGCGGCCAGCATCACAAAGCCTTTTTGCGGCCGCACGTTTTGCACCTCGACGGTGGCACAGCCGGCTGGGGCCGGCGCTGGGCCCGCCGTTTGCGCCGATACCACCAGCGGCGTGGTGGCGGCGGCCAGCGCCACGATCAACGTGGGCCATAAAACGCGGGGGTTGCGGTTGAGGTTGACGGCGGTCATGGGTGGGCTTCGTGGGTGGCAGTGGGGTGGTGTGCCACGATTGTGCAAACCACCGCCACCGCCCGCACACCGCCTGAGACCAATCGCGCCGGCCCGTCGCCAGATGGCGGCTGGCGGGCGCCAAGTGCGCTGTCCGGCGCTGTCCGGCGCTGCCTGGCGCCGCCGACGCCACCCGACCCGCCAGGTCAGCCCGCCGTGGCGGCCTGCAGCACCGGGTAATCGGTGTAACCAGCGGCGCCGCCGCCGTACAGGGTGGCTTGCACCCACGGCGCCAGCGGCGCGTCATCACGCAGCCGGCGCACCAGATCAGGGTTGCTGATGAAGGGCTTGCCAAATGCCACCAGATCGGCCGCGCCCGACGCCACCGCCGCCAGCGCCATGGGCCGGCTGTAGCCGTTGTTCACCATCCACGGCCCGCCGTAAATGGCGCGCAGCGCGGCGTAGTCAAACGGTTTGACGCCTTTGTCAGTCAAATTACGCGCGCCGCCGGTGGCGCCTTCGATCAGGTGCAAAAACGCCAGTTTCAGCGGCGCCAGCGCGCGCACCACGTATTCATACAGCGCTTGCGCGTTGCTGTCTTGCGCTGCGTCGTTGCTGGGGGTGATGGGCGACAGCCGCAGCCCCGTGCGGCCGGCGCCAATCTCGGCGGCCACCGCCTGCATCACCTCAACCAGCAGCCGGGCGCGGTTGGCCATCGAGCCGCCGTAGCCGTCGGTGCGGTCATTGATGCTGTCGCGCAAAAACTGCTCCAGCAGGTAGCCGTTGGCGCCGTGCACCTCGACACCATCAAAACCGGCGTCGATGGCGCAGCGGGCGGCATGGCGGTAGTCGTCGATCAGGCCGGGCATCTCATCGCTACGCAAGGCGCGCGGCGCGGAGCAATCAACAAAACCGTTGGCGGTGAAGGTTTTGCCCTGGGCGGGCTTGTCGGTGCTGGACACCGGCGCTGCGCCGCCCGGTTGCAGGCTGACGTGCGAGATGCGGCCCACATGCCACAGCTGCACGACGATGCGCCCGCCGGCAGCATGCACCGCGTCGGTGATCCGGCGCCAGCCGGCCACCTGC
>JANMKO010000238.1:0-2245 GCA_031372085.1 Betaproteobacteria bacterium | reverse complement strand
GTGCGGGTGCTGGCTTTCTCGAAGATCATGGCCAGCGTGCGGTCGGTCAGCGGCTGGTAGCGCTCATAGTTCTTGAAGCGGGTCTTGATGATGCGCGCCCGGTCAAACAGGTAGGCGTACTCCTCGGCGCGCAAATCCTTGAACTGGAGGAAGTGCTTCATCAGGGACTGCCCCGGCTTCATTGCGGCGCTGCGGCCAAAAAATCGCGCACCAGCGGCACGAGGATGGCCACCAATTCATCCACCTCGGCGGCATTGATGATCAGCGGCGGCAGCAGGCGGATCACGCTGTCGGCGGTGACGCTCAGCAACAGCCCGGCCTGCGCAGCTTTGAGCAGCAACTCACCGCAAGGCCGGTCGAGTGCGATGCCGATCATCAAGCCCTGGCCGCGAATCTCTTTGAAGCCGGGCACGCCGCCCAGGCCCTCGGTCACCGCCGCGCGCAGGCGCTCACCCATCGCGGCGGCGTTGGCCATCAGGCCGTCTTCTTCCATGATGCGCAGCGTCTCGATGCCGGCGCGCATGGCCAGCGGGTTGCCGCCAAAAGTGCTGCCGTGGTTGCCCGGGCCCAGCACATTTTTGGCGCGCGGCCCGGCCACGATGGCGCCGATCGGCACGCCCGAGCCCAGGCCCTTGGCCAGCGGCATCACATCGGGCTGGATGCCGGCCCACTGGTGGGCAAACCATTTGCCGGTGCGGCCGATGCCGCACTGCACCTCGTCGAGCATCAGCAACCAGTCTTGGTCATCGCAGATCTGGCGCAGACCTTGCAAAACGTCGATGCGGGTCGGGTTGATGCCGCCTTCGCCCTGGATCGTCTCCAGAAAGATGGCCACCACGTTGGGGTTGGTGCGGGCCACGGCGCGCACCTCGTCCAGGTCATTCAGCGGCAGGCGCACAAACCCCGCCACCAGCGGACCAAATCCAGCCTGCACCTTGGGGTTGCCGGTGGCCGACAGCGTGGCAATCGAGCGGCCGTGGAAGGCTTTGTCGTAGACGATGATCTCGGGCCGCTCAATGCCTTTGTCATGGCCAAACTTGCGCGCAATCTTCAACGCGCCCTCGTTCGCCTCCAGCCCGGTGGAGCAAAAGAACACCGCGTCCAGGCCCGACAGCGCACACAGCTTGGCGGCCAGCGCTTCTTGCATCGGGGCGGCGTAGTAATTGCTGCAATGGATCAAACGGGCCACCTGGTCTTGCAGCGCCGGCACCAGCTTGGGGTGGGCATGGCCCAGGGTGTTGACGGCGATGCCGCCCAGGCCGTCCAGGTATTGGCGGCCATCGGTGTCCCAGACGCGGCAGCCTCGGCCGTGTGACAGCGCAAAAGGCAGTCGGCCGTAGGTGTTCATCACATGGGACGTCATCACAGTGCTCCGCAGCTTGCAAAACAAGAAAAGCCGGCGATTTGCCACGTTGGCAATGCACCGGCCCGGGGTTTGAATTCTAAAGCGCGGGCCCGCGCTTGCCGATGACCAGAGATCGATCCAACCCAAGGCGGTCCTATGCATGCTGCGGCGCAGCAAAACCACAGCACAATGGTGCTTTGCCCGGTGGCGGGGCAGCGGCTGGTGCGGCCGACGGCGTTGCCGCCCGGGCTGTTTGAGCCTGTCCACCCGCCCCCGGCCCGCATGTCAGCGCCCAAACCCCGTGAGTTTTTCATCCAGGGCATCACCTTGGCGGGTCGCACCTTCCGGCCCAGTGACTGGTCTGAGCGGCTGGCCGGCGCGCTGTCGAGCTTCCGGCCCAAGGGCAACAGCATCGGCGCCCACATCGGCTACTCACCGTTCTGCGTGCCCCGGGTGATCGACGGCATCAAGTGCGTGATCGTCAGCGAGGCGCTGTGCGACCTGGAGCCGATGGCCTGGGATTTTGCGATGCACTTCGCCCGCGACAACGAGCTGCAGGTGGTCGATGCCTGCCTGGTGCCGGCGGTGGCTGCCAGGCCGGACGCCTGATCCGATGCGCCGTCCTGGCGCGGCGGGCCACCATGCCAACAGCCCGCAGCTGCGGGCCGCAAAACAAAAAGCCCGCTGTTGCGGGCCGCAAAACAAAAAGCCCGCTGTTGCGGGCCGCAAAACAAAAAGCCCGCTGTTGCGGGCTTTTGGGCGTCAGCCTGACAACTCAGGCAGCAGGGGCGGCGGTGGCGGCCAGCGCCTTGATCTTGGCCGACAGCCGGCTCTTGTGACGGGCGGCCTTGTTCTTGTGGAAGATGCCTTTGTCGGCAATCGAGTCGATCACCGACTGGG
>JANMKO010000214.1:0-7741 GCA_031372085.1 Betaproteobacteria bacterium | reverse complement strand
TGAGCGCCTGCGCCGCCTGCTGCCGGCGTTGTGGGCCGGTGTGCTGCTGTGCATTGCGCTGATCGCCACGCCAGCGCCGTTTGCGCTGCTCGACCGGGCCGATGCCGGCCGGGTGGTGGCCCGCCTCTTTGTGCAGGAGGCGTGGCTCAGCCTGGTATGCGCGATGGGGTTGTTGCTACTGGAGCGGGCCCGTGCGCTGGCGGCGGCTCAAGCCGGGAAAGGGTCGGTGCTGAGCGCCGAGATGCTGCTGGTGCTGGGCACCGTGTTTTGCACCGTCGCCGGCTACTTTGGCGTGCAAACCCTGATGCCGGCCGCCCGGTTGGGGCAGGGCGCTTTCAGTTTTGGCCAGTTGCATGCGATGAGTTTTGGCCTGTTCGGCCTGAAAACCGTGCTGGTGCTGGCCTTGGCGTGGCGGGCAACCCAAGCTGCCAAGCCCGCCAGGCTCAATCCTGCACCTTCTTCTTGACGCTGGTCACCCGCACCCGGGCCCGTTTGATCTCACCGGCCGCTGTCACCCGCTGGTTGCCGAACACCGTGATTTTCTTGATCTGCGCCCGGTGGTTGCCGCTTTTGGAGAACTTCAGAATCTTCACCACCCGCGGCCCGGCCAACCCGCCGACAGGCGCCACCTTGGCCTTCTCGGGCATCGGCCGCCACAGCACCAGCAACTTGCCGATGTGCTGCACCGGTGCGGCGCCCAGCTTGTCGGCCAGCGCGGCCAGTGCGGCGTCACGGTCTGGGCGCGAATCGGAAAACATCCGCACTTTGATCAGGCCATGGGCCCGCAATGCCAGCTCGGCTTCTTTGAAAATGGCATCGCTCAAACCCTCGGCGCCGATGGTCACGACCGGGTCAAGATGATGGGCATCACCACGCTTGTTTTTGCGTTCGGCGGGCGTTAAATGAAGTGCAGACATGCCCGTATTATCCCCCGGCCATGAAAATCAACTCCAAAAGCAAAAAGCTCAACAAGGCATGGCTGCACGACTACATCAACGACCCGTATGTCAAGCAATCCAAGCGCGAGGGCTATCGCTCACGTGCCGCTTACAAGCTCAAAGAGATCGATGAGTTGCTGGGCCTGATCAAGCCCGGCCAGGTGGTCGTCGATTTGGGCTCGGCGCCCGGCGCCTGGAGCCAGTACCTGCGGCGCCGCTTTGCGCCCAAGGTGGTGGGCGTGGGCGGCGCGGCGGTGGGTGAGCTGCTGGGCACCATCATCTCGCTCGACATGCTGCCGATGGAGGCCATCGAGGGCGTGCAGTTCATCCAGGGTGATTTCCGCGAAGCGTCGGTGCTGGCGCAACTGCACGAGCGGGTGGCCGGCCGGGCGGTGGATGTGGTGGTGTCGGATTTGGCGCCCAATCTGTCGGGCATCGAGGCGTCAGACGCCGCCCGCATCGAGCACCTGATCGAGCTGGCGCTTGATTTTGCGCAAAGCCACCTCAAGCCCGGCGGCGCGTTGGTGGCCAAGGTGTTCCACGGCAGTGGCTACAGCCAGCTGGTGGAGCGCTTCAAGGCGCAGTTTCGGGTGGTCAAGCCGATCAAGCCCAAATCGTCACGCGACAAATCGGCTGAAACCTATTTGGTCGGGCTGGGTCTGAAAACGGCGTGACAAGCAGCCGGCGGGTCTTTGAACGGGGTTGAATTCCACCGCAATTCACCCCTTTCAGCGTGGGCATGGCCGCCATTGGCCAGGGCTTGACTGGTCTAGAATTGACCCCATATCCCGCTGCATCGGGGCATGTGTTGCGGCCAATTGCAAGGTTGCAGTGCGCGCCGCAGCAAACCACCCGGTTTGCTCAAGTTTGAAGAATCTAGGCTTAAGGAGCCGCAGTGAACAATCAATGGTTCTCGAAGGTCGCTGTTTGGCTGGTGATAGCACTCGTGCTGTTCACCGTGTTCAAGCAGTTTGACCGCGGGGTGTCTGCCGGCTCGATGATCGGGTACTCCGACTTTCTCGAAGAAGTGCGCGCCAAGCGCATCAAGGTTGTCACCCTGCAAGAGGGCAACGGCGGCACCGAGATTCTGGCCGTCACCAATGACGACAAGCGCATCCGCTCCACCGCCACCTACCTTGATCGTGGGCTGGTCGGTGACCTGATCGCCAGCGGCGTCAAGTTCGATGTCAAGCCGCGTGAAGAGCCGTCATTGCTGGTCAGCCTGCTGGTCAGCTGGGGGCCGATGCTGTTGCTGATCGGCGTCTGGGTGTACTTCATGCGCCAGATGCAGGGCGGCGGCAAGGGCGGTGCCTTCAGCTTTGGCAAAAGCAAAGCCCGCATGCTGGACGAGGCCAACAACTCCACCACCTTTGCCGATGTGGCCGGTTGCGATGAAGCCAAGGAAGAAGTCAAAGAGCTGGTTGACTTCTTGAAAGACCCGCAAAAATTCCAGAAGCTGGGTGGGCGCATTCCGCGCGGGGTGCTGCTGGTCGGCCCTCCCGGCACCGGCAAGACCTTGCTGGCCAAAGCCATCGCCGGTGAGGCCAAGGTGCCGTTTTTCTCGATTTCGGGCTCTGACTTCGTTGAGATGTTTGTCGGCGTCGGTGCAGCCCGGGTGCGCGACATGTTTGAGCAGGCCAAAAAAAGCGCGCCCTGCATCATCTTCATCGACGAGATCGATGCGGTGGGTCGGCACCGTGGCGCCGGCCTGGGCGGCGGCAATGACGAGCGTGAGCAGACACTCAACCAGATGTTGGTCGAGATGGACGGCTTCGAGACCAACCTGGGCGTGATCGTGATGGCCGCCACCAACCGGCCCGACATCCTGGATCCGGCGCTGCTGCGCCCGGGCCGTTTTGACCGCCAGGTCTACGTCACGTTGCCCGATGTGCGTGGCCGTGAACAGATCCTGAACGTGCACATGCGCAAAGTGCCTGTCGGCCAAGACATCCGGGCCGACTTGCTGGCCCGTGGCACGCCGGGCTTCTCGGGCGCCGACCTGGCCAACCTGGTCAATGAGGCAGCGCTGTTTGCTGCCCGCCGCAGTGGCCGGGTGGTTGAAATGGTCGATTTTGAGAAGGCCAAAGACAAGATCATGATGGGCCCCGAGCGCAAGAGCATGGTCATGCCCGAGGAAGAGCGGCGCAACACCGCCTACCACGAGGCCGGCCATGCACTGGTGGCGCGGCTGATGCCCAAGACCGACCCGGTGCACAAAGTCACCGTCATCCCACGCGGCCGGGCGCTGGGCGTGACGATGCAATTGCCCGAAGGCGACCGCTACAGCCTGGACAAAGAGCGCATGCTGTCCACGATCTCGGTGCTGTTTGGCGGCCGCATTGCCGAAGAAGTGTTCATGCACCAGATGACCACCGGCGCCAGCAATGACTTTGAGCGTGCCACCTCCATCGCCCGTGACATGGTCACGCGCTACGGCATGACCGATGAGCTGGGCCCGATGGTTTATGCCGAGAACGAGGGCGAGGTCTTTTTGGGCCGCTCGGTGACCAAGACCACCACCATGTCTGAGGAGACGATGCGCAAGGTGGATTTGGTGATCCGCCGCATCATCGATGAGCAGTACACCATCGCCCGCAAGCTCATCGAGGACAACCAGGACAAGATGCACTCGCTGGCCAAGGCGCTGCTCGAATGGGAAACCATCGACGCCGAGCAGATCGAGGACATCATGACCGGCAAGCAGCCGCGGCCGCCCAAAGATTGGACGCCGAATGACCGCACCCGGGGCACCGGCTCGGGCCCGGCCAGCGGCAGCGGGCCGGTCAGCACCGACGGTACGCCGGCCACCGTCGTCTGACGCGCTTGTCTTTGCAGTGCATCACGGGGCCCTCGGGCCCCGTTGTCTTGGTTCATCAACGTTGACCCACTGGCAAACCTCCAGGTTTTTGATCGATCTGCGCCGGCCGCAGGTGATGGGCATCGTCAATGCAACGCCCGACTCGTTCTCGGACGGCGGCCGGCACGCCAGCGCCGATGCGGCCAAGGCGCACTGCGACCAGTTGCTGCGCGACGGCGCCGACCTGCTCGACATCGGTGGTGAATCCACCCGGCCCGGTGCCCGCCAGCCTGATCTGCAAGAAGAGCTGGCCCGCGTGCTGCCGGTGCTGCGCCACGCGGCAAGCCTGGGTGTGCCGGTGTCGGTGGACACCAGCCGGCCCGAGGTGATGCAGGCCGCGCTCGATCTGGGGGCGGACATCGTCAACGATGTGCGATCCCTGGCGCGGCCGGGCGCGCTGGCGCTGGTGGCCGGCCATCCCACCTGTGGTGTCTGCCTGATGCACATGCAGGGTGAGCCGGGCACGATGCAGCAATCCACCCACTACGCCGGCGATGTGGTGCACGAAGTGGCCGCCTGGCTGGCCCGGCGCCTGGCGCAAGTGCATGGCGCTGGGGTGGCGCGGAACCGCATCACGCTCGACCCGGGGATTGGCTTTGGCAAAACGCCGGCCCACAACTGGGCTTTGCTGCAACGCCAGGCCGAGCTGTTGGCGCTGGGCCAGCCGCTGCTGCTGGGCTGGTCGAGAAAATCGACGCTGGGCAGCCTCACCGGCCGGCCGGTGGCCGAGCGGCTGGTGCCCAGCGTGGCAGCAGCGCTGGCCTGTGTGCAGCGCGGCGGCCGGGTGCTGCGGGTGCACGACGTGGCGGCCACGGTGGATGCGCTCAAGGTGTGGGCCGCAGCAGGCTTGCTGCCGCCGATGGTGGCGGGTCTGCTGCCAGATTGACCCCATTTTTTTCCAACAGGGAACAACAAAAGATGACCCGACAATTTTTTGGCACCGACGGCATCCGCGGCACCGTGGGCCAGGCGCCGATCACACCCGATTTCATGTTGCGGCTGGGCCATGCCGTGGGCCGGGTGCTGCGCCGCGCCGCTACCCGGCCGACGGTGCTGATCGGCAAGGACACCCGGATATCGGGCTACATGATCGAGTCGTCGCTGGAGGCGGGCTTGTCATCCGCCGGGGTGGACACCTTGCTCACCGGCCCCTTGCCCACGCCGGGCGTGGCCTACCTGACGCGCGCACTGCGGCTTGATCTGGGCGTGGTGATCAGCGCATCGCACAACGCCTACCCCGACAACGGCGTCAAGTTTTTCTCGGCCAAGGGCGAGAAATTGCCCGATGAATGGGAGCTGGCCGTCGAGGCCGCGCTCGCCGAGCCGGCGCAATGGGTGGATTCAGCCACGCTGGGCAAGGCCCGCCGGCTGGACGATGCCCGCGGCCGCTACATCGAGTTTTGCAAGAGCACGGTGGACAAGGATTTGTCGTTGCGCGGGCTCAAGATCGTGGTGGATGCTGCCCACGGTGCGGCCTACCAGGTGGCGCCCGAGGTGTTTCACGAGCTGGGCGCCGAGGTGGTGGCCATCGGCTGCCAGCCCGACGGCATCAACATCAACGCCGGTTTTGGCGCCACCGCGCCGCAGGCGCTGGTGGCCGCCGTGGCCGAGCACGGCGCCGACTACGGCGTGGCACTCGACGGCGACGCCGACCGCCTGCAGCTGGTTGACCGCACCGGCAGGCTGTTCAATGGCGATGAGCTGCTGTACGCCATGGTGCTGGACCGGTTGGCCCAGGGCCACACCGTGCCGGGCGCAGTGGGCACGCTGATGACCAATGTGGCGGTAGAGCTGGCACTCAAGGCGCGCGGCATCGCCTTGGTGCGGGCCAAGGTCGGCGACCGCTATGTGCTGGAGGAGATGGCCGCCCGCAGCTGGCTGCTGGGCGGTGAGGGCTCGGGCCACCTGCTGGCGCTGGACAAGCACACCACCGGCGACGGCGTCGTCAGTGCCCTGCAGGTGCTGCAAGCCACCCAGCGTGCCAAAGCCTCGTTGGCCGACATGTTGGCTGATGTCACGCTGTTCCCGCAGACCTTGATCAATGTGCGGCTGCCCAGCCTGGCCGATCTGGCCGGTTGGCAGCAAAACACCCAGCTCGCCGCCGAAACCCGGGCGGTGGAGGCCGAGCTGGCGGGCCTGGGCCGGGTGCTGATCCGCGCCTCGGGCACCGAGCCGGTGCTGCGCGTGATGGTCGAGGCGCGCGATGCCGCCCAGGGCCGGCGCCTGGCCGAGCGGCTGGTGGCAGCGGCAAAAGCCTGAGCGCAGCGGCATCATGTGACGGTGATGTGACACGACTTTTGAAATATGACAGCCCGTCATGGCGCTGTCACACCGGCTGCCTAAAGTGCGGAGATGGCGAGGTTTTCGCCCATTCCACCTGCTGAAAGGCTGTTGCCCATGACTTCGATGTTGTTCCGTGCCACATTGGCCGCGATGGTCACCCTTCCGCTGTTGGCCAGTGCGCAAGATGTCACCGGCGCTGGCGCCACCTTCCCGGCGCCGATCTACGCCAAATGGGCTGACGCTTACCACAAGGCCAGCGGCGCCCGCATCAACTACCAGTCGGTGGGCTCGGGCGCCGGCATCAAGCAGATCAAATCGAAAACCGTCGATTTTGGCGCGTCCGACATGCCGCTGCCCGATGACGAACTGGCCAAGGACGGCCTGGTGCAGTTCCCCACCGTGATCGGCGGCGTGGTGCCGGTGGTCAACATCGCCGGCATCACGCCGGGCCAGATCAAACTCACCGGCACGGTGCTGGGCGACATCTACCTGGGCAAGATCACCAAATGGAACGACGCCGCGCTGACCGCACTGAACCCCGGCGTGCCGCTGCCGGCGGCCGACATCTCGGTGGTGCGCCGGGCTGACGGCTCTGGCACCAGCTTCATCTTCACCAACTACCTGTCGAAGGTGAATGCCGAGTGGAAGGCCAAGGTGGGTGAGGGCACGGCGGTGAACTGGCCCGTAGGCGCTGGCGGCAAGGGCAATGAGGGCGTGGCGGCCTTTGTGCAGCGCCTGCCCAATTCCATCGGCTACCTTGAATATGCCTACGTCAAGCAAAACAAGATGACCTACACCTTGCTGCGCAACAAGGACGGCAACTATGTCAAGCCCAGCGACGAGGCCTTCAAGGCCGCTGCGGTCGGTGCCGACTGGAGCAAGACGTTCTTCCAGATCACGACCGAGCAACCCGGCAAAGAGGCCTGGCCTATCACCAACCCGACTTACATCCTGATGTACAAGACGCAGGACAAGCCGGTGAACGCCAGCAACGCGCTGAAGTTTTTTGAGTGGGCCTACGGCAATGGCGACCAGACTGCCGATGATCTGGATTACGTGCCGTTGCCGGCGGCAGTCAAAGAGCTGGTGCGCAAGCACTGGGCGGCCAATATCAAGGACGCGGCGGGCAAATCCATCGCCTACAAGTGAAGTGATGCTGGCGGGCGTGTGATCGGCAGCGCCTGCTGGTTCAATGCCGCGTTGATTCCAGCGCTCAGCCCAGCGCTCATCCCCGCGTTCAACCCAGAACAACGGAGGCCCCGTGGCCGCAACCCTTCCTGCCAGCCCTTACCCGTCGCAAGACCGCGTCGCCCTGCATGAAAAGCCGCCCCAGCGGCGCCGCATCGCACCCTGGGCCGACAAGGTGTTCTCGCTGCTGGCCCACGGGGCCGCCTGGCTCACGCTGTCGCTGCTGGCCGGCATCATCGTCTCGCTGCTGATCGGCGCCGCGCCGGCGATCAAACACTTTGGGCTGGGCTTTTTGTGGTCCACCGAGTGGGACCCGGTCAAAGAGAACTTTGGCGGGCTGGTGATGATCTACGGCACGCTGATGACGTCGTTCATCGCGCTGCTGATCGCGGTGCCGGTGAGTTTTGGCATTGCGATCTTTCTCACCGAGATGTCGCCCGCCTGGCTTAAACGCCCGCTCGGCATCGCCATCGAG
>JANMKO010000123.1:0-14674 GCA_031372085.1 Betaproteobacteria bacterium | reverse complement strand
GCCTGCCGCTTGCGGCGCGCCGCGCCGGCAACCCCCCTCTCCAACCCGAATCGGATTCACCATGTCAGTAGGCCTTATTCCTGCAACCATCCTGACGGGCTTTCTGGGCTCGGGCAAAACCACGCTGCTCAAGCGGGTGCTCAGTGAGCAGCACGGGCAAAAGATCGCCGTGATCGAGAACGAGTTTGGCGAGGAGAACATCGACAACGAGATTTTGGTGGCCGACACCACCGAGCAGATCATCCAGATGAACAACGGCTGTGTCTGCTGCACCATCCGCGAGGATCTGCGCACCACGCTGTCTGACCTGGCCGCCAAGCGGCGCCGCGGTGAGCTGGATTTTGACCGGGTGGTGATCGAAACCACCGGCCTGGCCGACCCGGGCCCGGTGGCGCAGACCTTTTTCATGGACGACGAGATTGCCGAGAGCTACCTGCTGGACGGCGTGCTGACCCTGGTGGACGCGGTGCATGCCGATGGCCAGCTCGACGCCCGCCAAGAGGCGCGCCGCCAGGTGGGCTTTGCCGACCAGATCTTCATCAGCAAGAGTGAGCTGGTGGACGACGCCACGGTGGCCGCGCTGGGGCACCGCTTGAAGCACATGAACCCGCGCGCGCCGCAGCAAAAAGTGCATTTTGGTGAGGTGCCGATCAGCAGCGTGTTTGATCTCAAAGGCTTCAACCTGAATGCCAAACTCGAGATCGACCCCGAGTTTTTGACGGCCGCCGACGCTGCCCACAAGCACGCAGGCCATGACCATGACCACGCCGGCCATGACCACGCGCCCGGCGAGGCCTGCGATCACCCGTCGCACCAGGCCGGCCACCACCATGCCCATGACGACGACGTGAAATCGTTTGTCTTCCGCTCAGAGCGGGCCTTCAACCCCGCCCGGCTGGAGGATTTTCTCGGCTCGGTGGTGCAGGTCTACGGCCCCAAGATGCTGCGCTACAAGGGCGTGCTGTACATGAAGGGCAGTGACCGCAAGGTGGTGTTCCAGGGTGTGCACCAGTTGATGGGCAGCGACCTGGGCCCCAAGTGGTTGCCCAACGAGAAAAAGCTGAGCAAGATGGTGTTCATCGGCATCGATCTGCCCAAAGACATCCTGTTGCAAGGCCTGGACGGCTGCCTGGTTTGACGGCGGACTGGCGGGCTGGTTTGGTGGCTGGCCCCGGCGCAGGCGCGGTGCCTTCGGGCGTGACTACAATCCCGCCGCTTCAAGCGACGCGGCAGCTTCACAGGCCGTGGCGAACCCCAGGTACATCGCCACTGCGAGGAGTCAAAAAGTGAGCAAGACCTCGGTTAAAACACCGGCCGTGCCGCCGGCCACGGGCCCGGCCAACACCACCCGCCCGGCCACCCGCCCGGCCAACCCCACCGCTGTGGCGGCTGAAAAACCCACCACCGGCCCGGCGGCGGCCACTGCCATGCCCAGCGCCCCGGCGCCCGCGCCCAAAGCGGCCGCCAAGTCGGCCCCCAAAAGCGCGTCCGGCAGCAAGGCCGGTGCGGCCCCCAAGCCAACCACCCCCGCCACCAGCCGGTTTGCCGAGCGCTTTGCGCCGCCGCGCCCGCCCGCCCGGGGCTACCCCGAGCTGATGGAGACGGTGAAGATCGCCCACAAGGCCGACCCCAAGCTGGTGAATGCGTGGAAGTCCAAACTGGGCCGTGACCTGACCGAGCCCGAGCTGCAAGCCATGCCCGAGGCCGAGTACATGAACGACAAGCAATTGGAGTTTTTCCGCTTCCGGCTGCAGGCCCTCAAAGACGATCTGCTGTCCAACGCCGGTGAAACCACCGAGCATCTGCGCGAAGACACGTCCATCGTGCCCGACCCGGCCGACCGCGCCACCATCGAAGAAGAGCATGCACTGGAGCTGCGCACCCGCGACCGCGAGCGCAAGCTGCTGAAGAAGATCACCCAGTCGCTGGGCCGCATCGAGGCCAATGATTACGGCTTTTGCGACGAGACCGGTGAGCCCATCGGCCTGGGCCGGCTGCTGGCCCGGCCCACCGCCACGCTGTCATTGGAGGCGCAGCAGCGCCGCGAGATGAAGCAGAAGATGTTTGGTGATTAGCCGCCCGTCGGCGTGGCCCCGCTGACGGATCTTCAACGCTGACGTGGCGCGCCTTTTGCATCCCACCCGACATGGCTGAACCCAAGGACGGCGAGAGCTTTTTCCGCAAAGTGGTGCGCTTTGTGGCCAATCCGGCCACCGACTGGTCGGAGGTGGCCACACGCCAGGACGACCACCAGGAGCTGGAGAAATCCGAGCTCAAAGCGATGGTTGAGCGCAAGCGGCGCAACGATTTTGTGCGCAAGCGTGAGTTCGACACGCTGCGCCGGCTGCGCCGCGATGGCCTGTCACCCGAGCAACTGGCCGCGCTGGGCGGCTCGTCGAAGGTGGACGATTCTGAGGTGCGGCTAGCCGACAACAGCGTGGGCGCGCGTGCTGACGTGGGTGTCAAGGCCAAGATCGACGAGATCGAGCAGCAGATGGTGGGCGACGGCGGCCGGCGTGACGCCGCGCCGCGCCGCCAGCCCACCACCAGCCCGCCGCGCGCAACGCCGGCCGTGGCCCAGCGGCCCACCGATTTTTACAGTGCGCCCACCGAGCCGGTGTCGTTTGACACCGGCCGTGCGGTGCCCGCTGCGCTGCCGGCGCCGCGCCCGGCGGCGCCGGCCCACCCGTCACTCGACCACCTGCCGCCGCTGCCTGACATCGATTTCTCGGCGCCGCATGCGCGGGTGGCGGCGGCACCGCTGTCTGCCAACCCCTTGCATCTGGCGCCGGTGACGATGGCCGGCGGCATGGCGCCACTGAGCGCCACGCTGCCCGGCAGCCCGCCGGGCGCACGCAGCGCAGCACCGCCGAGCGACCTGCTGGTGCCCCGGCACGACCCGCGCACCACCGTGGCGCGGCCTGTCGCGGCGGCGCCTGGACCGGCCCCCGCCGGCCTGCCCCAGGCCGACCTCAGCTTTGATGCCAACAGCCAGTTTGCGGTTGAAGTCAATGAGCTGGTGCACGACCCCGAGCTGGACGAGGCGGTGATCTGCTTTGCCAACGCCGACTTCAACCACTGCGAGCAGGCGCTGGTGGCGCTGTGCAAGCCCCATGCGGCCCGCCACCGCCATGCCGACACGTGGCATGTGCTGCTGGATTTGTACCGCGCCACGGGCCAGCAGGCGCGGTTCGATGCGCTGTCGATGGACTACGCCCACCTGTTTGGCCGCTCGTCGCCGCAGTGGTACTCATTGCCCAAACGTGTGGCCGACGCGGTGGCCGATGACCGACCCGACACCCGCGGCGTCAAAGGCGACGTGGGCTGGGTCAGCCCGGCGCTGCTGGACGGTGACGCGGTGGCACGGCTGCGCTCGGTCACCCTGCAATTGCCGCTGCCGTGGGTGCTGGACTGGGCCGCCATCGAGCGCGTGGACGTCGAGGCGGCGGCTGAGCTGCACCGCCTGCTGCGCCAATGGGCGCCCCAGGCCATCGACATGCGCTGGCTGGCCGCTGAGCGCCTGCTGGCCGCGCTGCAAGAAGCCGCCCCCACGGGGGTGCGCGATGCCGACCCGGCGTTCTGGATGGCGCGGCTTGAATGCCTGCGGCTGGCCAACCGGCCTGACCAGTTTGACGAGACCGCCATCGACTACTGCGTCACCTACGAGGTGTCTCCGCCGTCCTGGGAGCGGGCGCGCTGCCAGGTGCGCGCCAGCAGCGCCACCAACTCCACCACCGCGCCGCCGCCGCTGTCCATCGTCGGCGAGGTGTCGTCCAGCTATCTTGAGTCGGGCCTGCAGGACGACACCCACACCGGCCAGCAGATCAGCTCGGTCGATCTGTCGGGCCAGCTGGCCGGCGACATCAGCGCTGTCCTGCAGCAGATCGACCGCAAGCTGGGCCCGGCCACGCTGGTGCAGGTGTCTTGTGCCCGGCTGATCCGGGTCGATTTCATCGCCGCCGGTGACCTGCTGAACTGGGTGCTGGCCAAGCGCACCGAGCACCGCAGCGTCACCTTCATCGACGCGCACCGGCTGGTGGCCTTGTTCTTCGGCGCGATGGGCATCAATGAGCATGCCCGGGTGTTGGTGCCGCGCGAGTGAGCGCCGGCTGGCGCCAGGCGCCGGCGGCGCCAAACGGCCCACTTCACTGTCCAGACCTGACCTGAAAGCCCCATGGACCCCTTCCACGGCACCACCATCGTCAGCGTGCGCCGGCTCACCCCCCAGGGCTGGCAAGTGGCCCTGGGCGGCGACGGCCAGGTCACGCTGGGCAACATCGTCGTCAAATCCACCGCGCGCAAGGTGCGCAAGCTGCACCGTGACCAGGTGCTGGCCGGTTTTGCCGGCGCCACGGCTGACGCCTTCACGCTGTTTGAGCGCTTCGAGGCCAAGCTGGAAAAGCACCAGGGCCATCTGGTGCGCGCCGCCATCGAGCTGACCAAAGATTGGCGCACCGACCGTGTGCTGCGCCGGCTGGAGGCCATGCTGGCGGTGGCCGACCGCGAGGCCAGCCTGATCATCACCGGCAACGGCGACGTGCTGGAGCCCGAGCACGGCATCGTCTCGATCGGCTCGGGCGGCGCATTTGCCCAGGCTGCGGCGCGCGCGCTGCTGGCCCACACCGAGCTGAGTGCGCAAGAGATCGTCAAGCAGTCGCTGGTGATTGCCGGTGATCTGTGCATCTACACCAACCAGAACCACACGATCGAGACACTTGAATGATGCCGCCAAGCGCACTGGGGTCGCTGCCCCCCGAGGGCCCGCTGCACATCCCTTCGGGCGGCCCGGCGCGAGGCCGGCCATGAGCATGACCCCGCAAGAGATCGTCTCTGAGCTGGACCGCCACATCGTCGGCCAGGCCGCCGCCAAGCGGGCGGTGGCCATCGCGCTGCGCAACCGCTGGCGGCGCCAGCAGGTGGGCGACGCGCTGCGCGCCGAGATCACCCCGAAGAACATCCTGATGATTGGCCCTACCGGCGTAGGCAAGACCGAGATCGCGCGCCGGCTGGCGCGGCTGGCCGACGCGCCCTTCATCAAGGTGGAGGCCACCAAGTTCACCGAGGTGGGCTATGTGGGCAAGGATGTGGACAGCATCATCCGCGACCTGGTGGATATCGCCGTCAAGCAGACCCGCGAGGCGGCGATGAAAAGCCAGCGCGCCCGCGCTGAAGACGCCGCCGAAGACCGCATCCTGGATGTGCTGGTGCCGCCCGCCCGGTCGGAGCTGGGCTTCTCGCAAACCACCCCGGTGCCCGACAACACCGCCCGCCAGGTGATGCGCAAGCGCCTGCGCGAAGGCCTGCTGGCCGACAAAGAAATCGAGCTCGACCTGGCTGAGCCCCGCGGCGCCATGGAAATCATGAGCCCGCCCGGCATGGAGGAGATGGCCGAGCAGCTCAAAGGCATGTTCTCGCAGATGGGGCAGGCCAAGAAAAAGACGCGCAAGCTCAAGATCAGCGAGGCCCACAAGCTGCTGGTGGACGAAGAAGCCGGCAAGCTGGTGAACGACGACGACATCAAGACGCAGGCGCTGGCCAATGCCGAGAACAACGGCATCGTCTTCATCGACGAGATCGACAAAGTCACCTCGCGCAATGATTCGGGCGGGCCCGAGGTGTCACGCCAGGGTGTGCAGCGTGATCTGCTGCCGCTGGTGGAGGGCACCACCGTGACCACCAAGCACGGCCTGGTCAAGACCGACCACATCCTGTTCATCGCGTCGGGTGCGTTTCACCTGGCCAAACCCAGTGACCTGATCCCCGAGCTGCAGGGCCGGTTTCCGATCCGCGTCGAGTTGACACCGCTGTCGGTGGATGATTTTGAGGCGATTCTGGTGGCCACCCACGCCAGCCTGATCAAGCAATACCAGGCCTTGCTGGCCACCGAAGGCGTGACCCTGGAAATCACCCCCGACGGCATCCGCCGGCTGGCGCAAATCGCCTTTGATGTCAATGAGCGCACCGAGAACATCGGCGCGCGCCGGCTGGCCACGGTGATGGAGCGGCTGCTGGACGATGTGAGTTTTGATGCGCCCAACCGCAGCGGGCAAACCGTGCGCATCGACGCGGCGGCGGTGGACGCCAAACTGGGTGAGCTGGCGCGCAATGAGGATTTGTCGCGCTACATCCTGTAGACCGGCGCCTTGCAGCCCAGCGTCTGGCAGACGCGCGTGTTGCAGGCCAGTGCAGCAGCCCGGCGCAGCCGGTCGGCCTGGCGCGCCGCTCAGGTGCCGGGGCCTGCAATCCGTCGCGGGCCCGCCCAAGCCGCCTGAACAGGAAAACAATGCCCGGCCACAACCGCCACAACCGCCACATCGGCCGTCAACCGCAGGCCGGTTTTTTTGAGAGACCAACCCATGGCCGATGTCACCCACCCGCCGCGCCGCCAATCCGGGCCGTCTGATCCGGCCGCCCACCCCCGCATTTGGGGCTGGCTGCTGCTGTTGTGCCTGATGTTCACCGTGGTCGGCCCGCTGATCAGCGCCGGGCTGATGGTGGATCGATACCAATCGCTGGTGCCGTACTTTGCCGGCTGGCGCTACCTGCAGCCGGCCCTTGTTTTGTGCACCGTGATCGAGATCAGCAGCGTTGTTTTTGGAATTTATGCGGGGCACCGGCTGTGGGCCGTGCGACCGGACGCGGTGAACACCGCCAAAAACGCCTTGCTGTGGGGCCTGGCGGCCAATGCCGTGTCGGCGGCGCTGCAACTCATCACCGGCCCGCCATCGGCCACCGACGGGCCGTTGCTTGACGCCCTGCTGTGGCACCTGGTACCTGATCTGATTTTCTTCACCGCCTGCTTTGCCTACCTCAACAAGTCGGCCCGGGTGCAGGCCACTTACCGCTTGCCCGGCGGCTTGCCGGCCGGGGCTTGAATGGCGGCGGCTGGATGAACCCCGTTTCGGCAGACTATTTCCGCGCACTGGAGCGCGCCCGTACCCAGGCGCTGGTGGCCCGCGACATGGCCCTGGCCTGGCAGTTGCACGCAGCCGACTACCAGCTGATCACCCCGTCGGGGGTGACCTTCACCCGAGAGCGCTACTTGCGCAAGATCGAGGCCGGTGAGTTGGTCTACCGCACCTGGCAGCCCGGCGACATGGCCGTGCGGCTGGCTGAAAAAATGGCCCTGGTGCGCTACCCGGTGACGCTGGCACTGGACGCCGGCCATGGCCACGGCACGCCGTTTTTATGCTGGCACACCGATTCTTATGAGCTCATCGACGGGCGCTGGCAGGCGGTTTGGTCGCAGGCCACCGCCCAGCGGCCGCAGACCGCTGGCGCCTGACGCATACCGCCCGGCGCGGGCCGCTCCGTCACCTCCACCCTGCCCAGAAACCGCCTGGCAAGGCGAGGGCCGGACGAGTCTGAGGCGGTTGCAGGCGGCGAGTGGATGAGCCGGCGCGGGGTCGGCTCTTCTGACGAGCGGCGGTGTGGGGCGAAAAGCCGGCCCCAGCCAACCCGTGCTACAGCGCCAAGCGGTGAGATTGCAGCGCCAGCAGGCCGTCGAAGATCAATGAGTCGATCAGCTCATGCTCGATCTCCAGCCAGGGCGCCACCTTCCAGGCCGCGCCGCCGGTCATCAGCGTCAGCGGCGGCTGGGCACAGCGCGCTACCAGGTGGCGGTGCAGCCGCTCCATCGCGCCGGTGATGGCGTAGGTGCCGCCGCTGGTCAGTGCGTCGCTGGTGTTGGTGGGGAAGTCACGCACCTCACCGGTGGGCACACGCAGGCCGGCGGTGCCGCCCTCGAGTGCGCGCAGCATGATGCCGTGGCCGGGCAGGATCAGCCCGCCCAAAAAATGGCCTTCGGTGTCGAGCGCGTCCACCGTCACCGCCGTGCCCACCATCACCACCAGCACCGGCCGGGCCGCACCCCGCGCCAGCACATGGTGGCGGGCGCCGATCTGGGCCACAAAACGGTCGGTGCCCAGCCGGCCCGGGTGGTCGTAGCCGTTGCGCACACCGGCCGACTGCGTGGCACTGACCACCCAGCGTGGCGCCACGTCCCACAGCTCCAGCTGCTCTTCCACCCGGCGCCGCACCGCGTCACCGGCCACGTTGCAGCCCAGGATCGACGCGGGCGGCGCCAGGTGCTTCCACTCGGCTTCGGCCAGACCGTCGATGTTCTCCAGGAACACCGCCCCCTGCGCCAACACCACCGCACCCGGTTGCGGTGAGGTGTACTGGGCCCACTTCAAGCGGGTGTTGCCGATGTCGATTGCAAAAAAGCTCATGCTGCATCCCGCGTTGGCACAAGGGGCCGCCATCGTAGTCGGCACCGGCGGGCCTGCCGCCCAAGGGCAAACCCACCCACCAGGCGGCTGGACGCCGGCCCGTCGGGCACCGCAGAATGCAACTTGGCATCGCACTTGCATACAAGCAAGCAGAACATTGCTGGCATGCACCAATCGGTTGCACGCCGCGCCACCCACTGCCATCAACGCGCACCAGGAGTTGCTTCATGGCCCTGAATCGGGGCAAGCCATCCCGCCCGGCGGGGCCGCTGCAAGCCGAGCCCGGCGCCGATGGCGGCAGCCAGACCCGGCGGCCCGGCCAGATTGCCGACCGCATCGTCGATGCCATCCTGGCCGGCCGGCTGGCGCCCGGCCAGCGGCTGGGTGAGCAGGCGCTGGCCGATCTGTTCGGCGTCAGCCGCACGCTGGTGCGCGAGGCGATGGCCCGGCTGTCGGCGCGCGGCATGGTGGAGGTGAACGCCCGGCGTGGCTGGTTTGTGGTGCAGCCGTCGCTGGACGAAGCGCGTGAGGCGTTTGGCGCCCGGCTGGCACTGGAAACCGGCCTGCTGCACGGGCTGACCGGCCCGCTGCCGGCTGCGGCCATCGCCCGCCTGAAGTTGCATGTGGCGGCTGAGCAGGCCGCCATCCGCGCCGGTGAGCCGGGGGAGCGCAGCTGGCTGCTGGGTGATTTTCATGTCTGCCTGGCCGAGTGCGCCGGCAACTCGCTGCTGGCCGACATCGTCAAAGACCTGACCGCCCGCACCACCTTGATCGCGACGCTGTACCAAAGCACGCATGCCGCCGGTGAATCGAATGCCGAGCATGGCCAGATCGTGGCCGCGCTGGAGGCCGGTGACCTGGCGCTGGCCATCAGCCGCTTGCGCCAGCACATCGGCGGTGTGTCTGACCACCTGGGCCAGGGCGCCGTGGCCGATGACCCGCTGGGCGCGCTGCGCGCCGCGCTGTCGCCGTTGAAGGCCCATCTGGCGGCGCAGGCCACGGCCGCAGCGGGGGTCAGCGCCAAAGCCCCGCGCCGGCCGCAGCGCCGGCTGTTCACCGATTTGATCCCACCCGCCCCACCCCAACCGGAGCCTTGACACCATGCAACGCCGTCACACCTTGCTCGCCCTGGGCAGCACCGCCACCGCCCTGCTCACCAGCTTGCTGACCACCCTGCCGATCACCGCCCACGCCCAGACGGTGCTGGACGAGGTGCTGGCCCGCAAGCAGATCAACATCGCCATCCCGACTGACTTTCCACCGTACGGTTTTGTCTCCACCGATTTGAAGCCGCAGGGCCTGGACATCGACATGGCCCACCTGATCGCCGCCAAGCTGGGCGTCAAGGTTGAGCTGATGCCGGTGACCAGCGCCAACCGCATTGCCTACCTGCAAACCAGAAAGGCCGATCTGGTGATTTCCACGCTGGGCAAAAACGCCGAGCGCGAGAAGGTGATCGATTTCAGCGCCGCTTACTCACCGTTCTTCCAGGCAGTGTTTGCCGCCAAGACCACGGTGGTCAAAGGCGCGGCCGATCTGGCCGGCAAGAGCGTGGGCGTGACGCGCGGTGCGATCGAAGACCTGGAGCTGAGCAAGATCGCGCCGGCCAGCGCCGACGTGAAGCGCTTCGAGGACAACAACGCCACCGTCTCGGCCTTTGTCTCGGGCCAGGTGCAGGTGATTGCCACCGGCGCGCAAGTGGCCGGCAACATGATGGTGCGCAACCCGCAGCTGGGCGCCGAGTACAAATTTGTGCTGAAGGATTCACCCAACTTCATCGGCGTGGGCAAGGGTGAGGACAAGCTGCGCAGCAAGGTCAACGAGATCATCGCGGCGGCCAAGGCCAGCGGTGAGATCGACAAGCTGGCACAAAAGTGGCTGGGCCGGCCGGCGGGCGATTTGCCGAACTGAGCCCACCCCCGCAGCGCCGGTTGCACGGCGTGCGCCTGGCTGACCACACGCCCTTCGCCAACAAGGCTTGCGCATGATCCAGCTCGATTTTTTGGCCGTGCTCGAACAATGGCCCGCCTTGCTGCGCGGCGCCGGCTTCACGCTGGCGCTGAGTGCGGTGTCTGCCGTGGTGGGCGTGTCGCTGGGCATTGCCTGCGGCTGGGTGCGCGCCAACGGGCCGCGCTGGGCGTCGGCCATGGCCGCCGGCTACGTCGAGCTGATCCGCAACACGCCGTTCATCGTGCAGTTGTTTTTTGTCTTCTTCGGCCTGCCCAGCCTGGGCGTCAAGCTGTCGCCCGAGCTGGCGTCGATCATCGCGATGGTGCTCAACCTGGGGGCGTATGCGGCCGAGATCGTGCGTGCCGGCATCGACGGCACGCCCAAAGGCCAGATCGAGGCCGCGCGCAGCCTGGCCATGACCGAGGCGCAGGTTTTCATCCGCGTGGTGCTGCCGCCGTCACTGGGCCGGGTGTGGCCGGCGCTGGTGAGCCAGATCGTCATCGTGATGCTGGGCTCGGCGGTGTGCGGCCAGATATCGGCGCAAGAGCTGAGCTACGCCGCCAACCTGATCCAGAGCCGCAACTTCCGCGCCTTCGAGGCTTACATCGTCGTCACCGCCATCTACCTGGGGTTGTCGATCGGGGTGCGGCAATTGCTGAACTGGCTGGGCCCGCGCTACCTGTTTGGCCGGCTGCCCAATGCCGCCGCTGGGCATTGACCCCGGTGGTTGACAGAGCAAGCCATGGTCGATTTTTCACTCTGGGACATCTTTCGCAACCTGCTGCTGGCCGCGCGCTGGACGGTCAGCCTGTCGCTGATCGCCTTCATCGGCGGTGGCCTGGTGGGGCTGGCGCTGCTGCTGGCCCGGCTGGCCCAGGTGCCCGGCGCACAGCGCTTTGTGGCCGGTTATGTGCAGTTGTTTCAAGGCACGCCGCTGCTGATGCAGCTGTTTCTGGCCTACTTTGGCCTGGCGATGCTGGGCCTCAACGTCTCGGCCTGGGTGGCCGCCGGTCTGGCGTTGACGCTGTACACCAGCGCGTTCTTGACGGAGATCTGGCGCGGCTGCGTCAACGCCGTGGCCAAAGGCCAGTGGGAGGCGGCCGACAGCCTGGCGCTGTCGTTCACCGAGAAGATGCGCCACGTGGTGGGCCCGCAGGCGCTGCGCATCGCCGTGCCGCCCACGGTGGGCTTTTTGGTGCAGGTGATCAAGGGCACGGCGCTGGCGTCGGTGATCGGCTTTATTGAGTTGACCAAAGCCGGCACGATGATCACCAACGCCACCTTCCGGCCGTTCACCGTGTATGCCTGCGTCGCCCTGCTGTACTTTGCGCTGTGCTGGCCCATCTCGGCGGCCAGCCACAAACTGGAACGGAGCTTCAAAAATGGCCGTTAGAAATGAGCCCACCCCCGCAGCGGCTGCGCCGCTCCCCTTCAAGGGGGCAACGCCAGCGGCCCGGCAAAGCCGGCTCTGCGGCGCTTGCTGGTTGAGGCCGTCCGTGGCGGGAACTTTGGTTGGGGAGAACTGACATGACCGTCAACATCAACACGTCCGCCGGCACCGCGCCGATCGTGAAGGTAGAGGCGCTGCGCAAATCCTTTGGCGCCAATGAGGTGCTCAAAGGCATCGACCTGGCGGTGCAGCGCGGCGAGGTGATCGCCATCATCGGCAAAAGCGGCTCAGGCAAAAGCACTTTGCTGCGTTGTATCAACGGGCTGGAGGTGTTTCAACACGGCGCTTTGCAGGTGGACGGCCAACCGCTGAAACACGGTGACGCCAAGGCCATGCGCGCGCTGCGCCAGCGGGTGGGCATGATCTTTCAGAACTTCAACCTGTTTCCGCACTTGAGCGTGGGCCGCAACGTGATGCTGGCGCCCCGGCTGGTGAAGCAGACCGATGTGGCCGCGGCCACCGCCCAGGCGCAAAAGCTGCTGGCCCGGGTGGGCCTGGCCGAGAAGTTTGACGCCTGGCCCGATCAGTTGTCAGGCGGCCAGCAGCAGCGGGTGGCGATTGCCCGGGCGCTGGCGATGGCGCCCAGCGTGATGCTGTGCGACGAGATCACCTCGGCGCTCGACCCTGAATTGGTGGGCGAGGTGTTGCGCGTGGTCGAGACGCTGGCCGAAGAGGGCATGACCTTGCTGATGGTGACGCACGAGATGACCTTTGCGCGCAAGGTGGCTGATCGGGTGGTGTTCATGCACGCCGGCAAGATCCATGAGATGGGCCCGCCGGCCGCGCTGTTTGGTGACCCGCAGACGGCGGAGTTGAAGCAGTTCTTGTCGGCGCTGCAGTGACCTGCGGGCGGCCCACGCCGTCGTCGGGCGGCCGGGCTGGCGGGCTGGCGGGCCGACTACCATTCGGCATGAACCGACAGGCCATCGTCGAAGTACTGCAAGCGCGTGTGGCGGGTCTGCTCGGCATCTATGCTTTTGGCAGCCGCACGCGGGGCACGGCGGAGCCAGACAGTGATCTGGATCTGGCGGTGCTGGTGGCGGGCTACGCCGACCCGGTGGCACTGTGGCAACTGGCGGGTGACCTGGCCGACGTGGCCGGCTGCCCGGTAGACCTGCTGGACCTGCGCGCCGCATCTACCGTGATGCAACACCAGGTCATCACCACCGGCCAGCGCTGGTGGGCCGCCGATGCGACAGCACCGCTGTTCGAGGCCGCCATGCTGAGCGAAAAGACCGAACTCGACAGCGCCCGGGCAAAGCTGATGGCCATCATCGGCCTGGAGGGCAAGGTTCATGGCCGATGATGTGCTGGTCAACAAGGCGGCCACCATCGAGCGCTGCGTGGCACGCGCCCGCGAAGAATACGCCGCCAACCCCGGCGGATTTGCCACCGATTTCACCCGCCAGGACGCCGCCATCCTGAACATCCAGCGCGCCTGCGAGGCCGCACTGGACATGGGCCAGCACCTGATCCGGCGTGAGCGGCTGGGTGTGCCGCAAAGTGCGCGCGACGTGTTTGCCTTGCTGGCGCATGGCGGCTGGATCGAGTTGGCATTGGCCGATCAGCTCAAGCGCATGGTGGGCTTTCGCAACATCGCGGTGCACGACGACCAGGCGCTGCAACTGCCGATCACCGTGAGCATCATCACCGGCCATCTGGACGAGTTCCTGCGCTACAGCCAGGCCGTGCTGCTGCATGACGCCGCACGGCCTGAATCACCGCCGCAAACCCCGCCGCAAGCACCGCCGCAAACCCCGCCCAGCGACAATCAGCCATGACCACCCCCACGCTGATCACCACCCAATCCTTCACCGATGCCGACGCCGCGCTGGCCCATGCCAGCACCATCTACAACACCGGCATCCACCACCTGCGGCAAAGCTTGCAGGATTTTGTGGCCGGCACCACCCCCGCTGGCCGCGTGCGTGCGTGTTACCCGTTCGTGCGGGTGCGCACTGACACAGTGGCCCGGGCCGACTCCCGGTTGAGCTACGGTTTTGTTGCCGGCCCGGGCACCTACGAGACCACACTCACCCGGCCCGATCTGTTTGCCAGTTACTACAAAGAGCAGTTCAGCCTCTTGCTGCGCAACCATGGCGGGCCGCTGGAGGTGGGCATGAGCCGCCAGCCCATTCCCATCCACTTCTCGTTTGCCCAACATGACCATGTAGAGGGCACGATGAGCGGTGAGCGGCGCCAGTTGATGCGCGATGTGTTTGATCTGCCCGATCTGGCGGCGATGGACGACGGCATTGCCAACGGCACGCATGAGCCCGGCCCGCGTGACGCGCGGCCGCTGGCGCTGTTCACCGCGCCGCGGGTGGACTACTCACTTCAGCGCATGCGCCACTACACCGGCACGTCGCCCGAGCACTTCCAGAACTTTGTGCTGTTCACCAACTACCAGTTCTACATCGACGAGTTTGTGCGCCTGGGCCACGAGATGATGGCCAAGCCGCTGGGCCAGGGCGGCCTGCTGGGCAACTGGCCCAAACATGCGCTGGAAAGCGACAACTACTGCGCCTTTGTCGAGCCCGGCAATGTGGTGACGCGCCGTGCCGGCCTGGCCGCCGAGGCCGAAGACGCCTTTGGCGCGCCGCTGCCCCGCCTGCCGCAGATGCCGGCCTACCACCTGATGCGCGCCGACGGCAGCGGCATCACGATGGTCAACATCGGCGTGGGCCCGAGCAACGCCAAAAACATCTCTGACCACATCGCCGTGCTGCGCCCGCATGCCTGGCTGATGCTGGGCCACTGCGCGGGCTTGCGCAACACCCAGCAGCTGGGTGATTACGTGCTGGCCCACGGCTATGTGCGTGAAGACCATGTGCTGGACGAAGAGCTGCCGCTGTGGGTGCCGATACCGCCGCTGGCCGAGGTGCAACTGGCGCTGGAGCAGGCGGTTGCGGATGTCACCCAGCTGCAAGGTTTTGAGCTGAAAAAAATCCTGCGCACCGGCACCGTGGCCTCTACCGACAACCGCAACTGGGAGCTGCTGCCACAGCGCGGCCCCGAGCGGCGCTTCAGCCAGAGCCGGGCG
>JANMKO010000087.1:0-11029 GCA_031372085.1 Betaproteobacteria bacterium | reverse complement strand
GCGACATGAGCATCGAGTTGCCCACGGCGGACGCGGCCACCATCCGCCTGGCCGCCGGCCTGTGCCTGAAGCGGGTGGACCTGGCGCGCCGCATCCGCCTGCTGGGCGTGCGGGTGGGCGCGCTGCAGCGCATGGCCGCAGCGGCGGGCTAGGATCAATGCCAGGAGACCCCCATGACCATCATCACCACCATCGAAGACCTGCGTCAACTGGCCCAGAAGCGGGTGCCCCGGATGTTTTACGACTACGCCGATTCGGGCAGTTGGACCGAGAGCACCTACCGCGCGAACGAAAGCGATTTTCAAGCCATCAAGTTGCGCCAGCGGGTGGCCGTGAACATGGAGAACCGCAGCACCGCCACCACCATGGTGGGCGTGCCGGTGGCCATGCCGGTGGCGATTGCGCCCACCGGCCTGACGGGCATGCAGCATGCCGACGGCGAGATCCTGGCGGCGCGGGCGGCTGAGAAGTTCGGCATCCCGTTCACGCTGTCCACGATGAGCATCTGCTCGATCGAAGACATTGCCGCCCACACCCAGGCGCCGTTCTGGTTTCAGCTGTACGTGATGCGCGACCGCGACTTTATTGAGCGGCTGATCGACCGGGCCAAAGCCGCCAAATGCGGTGCGCTGGTGCTGACGCTGGATCTGCAAATCCTCGGCCAGCGCCACATGGATCTGAAAAACGGCCTGTCGGCGCCGCCCAAGCTGACCATCGCCAACATGATCAACATGGCCACCAAGCCGCGCTGGTGCCTGGGCATGGCGGGCACGCGCCGGCACCAGTTCGGCAACATCGTGGGCCATGTCAAAGGGGTGAGCAACATGGGCTCGCTGTCAGAGTGGACGGCCCAGCAGTTTGACCCGCAGCTCAACTGGGGCGATGTGGAGTGGATCAAGAAGCGCTGGGGCGGCAAGCTGATCTTGAAAGGCATTCAGGACGTGGAGGACGCGCGCATCGCGGTGCAATCGGGCGCCGACGCGCTGATCGTCAGCAACCACGGCGGGCGCCAGCTGGACGGCGCCGAGTCCAGCATCCGGGCGCTGCCGGCCATCGTCGATGCAGTGGGCAGCCAGATCGAGGTGCACATGGACGGCGGCATCCGCTCGGGCCAGGACGTGCTCAAGGCCTGGGCCCTGGGCGCACGCGGCAGCTACATCGGCCGCGCTTTTTTGTACGGCCTGGGTGCGATGGGCGAGGCCGGTGTGACCAAAGCGCTGCAAATCATTCACAAAGAGCTGGATTTGACGATGGCGTTTTGCGGCCGCACCCGCATCGAGCAGGTGGACAAAAGCATTTTGCTGCCGGGCACCTACCCCACCTGACGACCCAGAACGGGCGGTGCTAGCATCCACCGATGTTGAATACTTCAACAATGGAGGCATCATGGCGACCGTCAATTTCAGTGTGCCTGATGAGGTCAAGGCGGCGTTCAACAGCGCTTTTGCCGGGCAAAACAAATCGGCGGTCATCGCCGATCTGATGCGTGAGGCGGTTGAGCGCAGCCAGCGCCAACAGCGCAGCCGCCTGGCCATCGGCCGCATCCTTGAGCGCCGCGCCGACGCGCCGCTGCAAGACGCTGCCACGCTGGACACTTCGCGGCGCCAGGGCCGGCCCTGACGATGCCATGAGGCTGCCATGAAGCGGGTGGTGGTTGACGCCAGCGTGGCATTGAAGTGGTTTTTTCGCCTGCGCGACGGCGAACAGGACGTTGGCGCCGCACTGCGCTTGCTGCAGGGGGTTTCTGACAACCAGGTGGCGTTGTTGCAACCACCGCATTTCATTGCCGAGGTGGCGGCGGTGCTGGCGCGGGAATCACCCGCAACTGCGGGTGCCAGCCTGGACGATTTGCTCGATCTTGAGATGCAGGTGGTCGAAAGCGCTGCGATCTACGCCCGCGCTGTGGCTTTGGCAAGCCGTCACGACCACCACTTGTTTGACACGCTGTACCACGCGGTGGCGCTGGAACTGGGCAACACGTTGCTCGTCACGGCCGACGCACGGTACGCACGCACGGCGCGCGGTGAAGGTGGCATCGTGCTGCTGGCCGATGTGGATTTTTATGATGTTCGGGGTTGACGCGCTTGTCGGCGCTGCAGCCGTGGCCCCGGCAAAAGCACGTTGCCCGCCCTACAACTGCCGCGCCTCAAACGTGTTGCAGTCGGCCATGCGGCCTGCGCCCAGGCCGCGCTTGAACCAACTAACCCGTTGCGCACTGCTGCCGTGGGTGAAGCTCTCGGGCCGCACCGTGCCGCCGGCCTGGCGTTGCAACGCGTCGTCACCGATCTGCGAGGCGGCATTCAGCCCCTCTTCGATATCGCCCTGCTCCAGCACCTGCCGGCTGCGCTGGGCGTGGAAGGCCCAGACACCGGCCAGGCAATCGGCTTGCAACTCCAGCCGCACCGACAGCGCGTTCATGCGCGCCTCGGGGATCTTGCCGCGCTGGGCGTCCAGCTTGGCGCTGATACCCAGCAGGTTTTGCACATGGTGGCCCACCTCGTGGGCGATCACGTAAGCCTGCGCAAAATCACCCGGCGCGCCCAGCCGGGTGCGCAAGGTGTCGTAAAACGCCAGGTCGATGTACACCTTCTGGTCGCCCGGGCAATAAAACGGCCCCATCGCCGCTTCACCCCGGCCGCAGGCGGTGGGCGTGGCACCGCGAAACAGCACCAGCTTGGGCTCTTGGTAGGTGTTGCCCTGGGCCTTGAATTGCTCACGCCAGACGTCCTCGGTGTCGGCCAGCACGGTGGCCACAAACGCCGCTTGCCGGTCGGTGGCCGGTGGGCGGGCGGCCGGTGCGGTTTGGGCGCTGGGTGCCGGGCCACCGCCGCTGCCGTCCAGCAAGCCCAGCACGGTGAGCGGGTTGATGCCAAAAATCCAGCCCGCCACCAGCGCGATGGCCACCGAGCCCAGGCCGATGCTGCGCCCGCCCAGGCCAAACCCACCACCACCACCGCCGCTGTCACGCCGGTCTTCCACGTTGTCGCTCTGGCGCTGGTCGTCCCATTTCATGGTGTTCTCCGGTGCGCCGGGGTGGCCGGCGTCGTCAGGCGTCTGACAAGGTCACGCCATTGGCCAGGTCAGGCTTTGGGCAAGGTCACGCCGCGCTGGCCCTGGTATTTGCCGCCGCGGTCTTTGTAGCTGGTCTCGCAGACCTCGTCGCTCTCAAAGAACAGCACTTGCGCGCAGCCCTCGCCGGCATAGATGCGGGCCGGCAGCGGCGTGGTGTTGCTGAACTCAAGCGTGACGAACCCCTCCCACTCGGGCTCAAACGGCGTGACGTTGACGATGATGCCGCAGCGCGCGTAGGTGCTTTTGCCCAGGCAGATGGTCAGCACATTGCGCGGGATGCGAAAGTACTCCATCGTGCGGGCCAGCGCAAAGCTGTTGGGCGGGATGGTGCAGACATCGGCCTCGATGTCGACGAAGCTTCGCTCATCAAAGTTCTTCGGGTCCACCACGGTGGAGTAGACGTTGGTGAAGACCTTGAACTCGCGAGCGCAGCGCACGTCATAACCGTAGCTGCTGGTGCCGTAGCTGACGATGCGCTGGCCGTCGGCCGATTGCCGCACCTGGCCCGGCTCAAACGGCTCAATCATGCCGGTCTCGGCCGCCATGCGGCGTATCCAGTTGTCGCTCTTGATGGTCATCGCACTGCCCCCGGTCTGCGCCGGATTCTAGGAGGCTGCCGGGCTTTGGGTCGGTGGCTCGCCAGGGGCCCAGGCCGCCCGCCGACGGCGTTTTACTCGGGCGCCACGGCCGGCATCAACGGAACGGCAAACAGGCTCCAGGGTTTGTCTTTTTTCAGGGTTTGGCACAGCGTGGCAATCGGCGCGCCCGCCACCGCGCTGCCGGTGCTCAGCACATCCCCGCCCGACGTGCCGGTGGCGGTGTTCCAGGATGGCGGCTGCCCCGCCGCCGACGTGATCGACTTGGCGTCGCCGTTGGCGGCCAGCACGCTTACCACCAATGCCGCAGGTGCGTTGGCCAGCGTGACGCAGGCACTTTCGGATTTGCCACTGGCCGACCGGGAAATCCCGAAAGGGGCTTTCTGGTCAACCCCGGTAAATGACATCGCACCGCCAATGACGCGCCTGGCCTTTTTCAGCGTGACAACAACATCGGCGGTGCCGGCAGCCGGCGCGGTGCCGTGCCACAACTCAACCCGGTTGTCATTGCCTGGCGCGTTTTGCGCGCCCAGCAGCGACAGCGCTCGCCCGCCGTAGCGCACGCTGCGCACCGGTTGATTGCCGTCCCGGTACGCCACACTGACGATGAGCAGGCGGTTACTGCGGGCCGACACCGTGTGCGACCAGGCCAGCGTGTCCGTCTTGTCGTCGTCGTCGTCGCTGCTGCTGCTGCTGCTGTTTTCAATCGCCAAACCGCCATCGAACAAAAACTGCGATTTGGCCCATGCCTGCTGGCCAATCAGCGCACCCACTTTCTGGCCCACCACATTGTCATCGGCGAAATGGATGCCGGCGTACAGGCGCGACTGGCCAGCGTCTTCGGCTGCGTCGCTGAAAGTGGCGTAGGAAACCACGGTTGGGATGGGCGGGACATTCGGTTCGACCCGTCCAAAGTTGGCCGGCACCACGGTTGAGAAGCCGAAGCGATCACTGCCGGTGAACGTGCGCAACACCACCGCGCTGGCGCTGGAAAAGGTGGAATGCCCGGAGATAAAGCCCGGGAAGGCGGGTGTCAAGTTGCTGCCGGGGTTGTAAGGCGTCCATTTTTCACCCGCAATCAGCTCGATCGGCCGGCCCGGCCCGCCCCAGGCCAGCACCTGCGTGCCCTGCTTGAGGTAGCGCACAGCGCTGATCGGGCGCACGCCGTCGTATTTGCGCTTGAGGTGCCAGGCGACGATGCCGGCGTCCAACGATGCGTTGTGCATGGCAAAGAACATCTGCACGTCTTTGTCGATCGAGTGGCGGTCGCGTTGTGAAATGTATTGGGCGAACAGCGCCCAGTGGCCAGGCGGCAGCTCAGAGTCGGGGCCGTCCGCCCAGTACTCGACGCTGAGCTTGCGCTGCAGGTCGAGCCCGGCGCTGAAACTCAGCATCGAGTCGACATCGGCCTGGTAGTAAGCCGGACCGCGCAGGAAGTTGGGCACGGGCACGATGTCGGGCTGGTTGTCAAACTGGTCAGCGGCCGTCAGCGCAAACGGCGTCACCCGCTCCCAGTGGGGCGCAATGAAGCGCTGCGTCGCGCCGATGTTGGACACCAGCGGCTGCCAACGGTACGGGTCGGCGATGTTGGGCACGCACGGCCCGGCGCTTTGCGGCAGGCAAAACGGCAGCGGCGGGTTGCGCGGGGCGTAGCCGGTGTAGTCGGCATAGGCACCGGGGCGCAGCTCGCCATACTGGTTGGCGCCGTCGTGGCGACGGGCGTTGATGACGGCATTGGCGGCCAGGTTGCCGATGCCCTGAGGGGTGGTCACGTCGGTCGACAGGTCAGTCGGGTCGAAGCCGCGGCCTCTCATGGCCGCGTCCAGCCGCGCCGCACCACTGGGGAACAGATTGACCAGACAGCGGTGGGCCGCAACGCTGATGGCCTTGGCCTTGTTGGTCTCGGTCCGCTCGGGCGCGGGCCGGCGCAAGCTGGCACCGAGCACGGTGCCCACCGCGCGCGCATCGTAGGCTGCCCAGGCGTCGTACATGCAGGTGTGTGCAACGGCCAGCGCGCGCGCCACGATCGGCGGCCCCAGCCGGCCCAGCCGCACTTCAACCAAGGCCGACTCGTTCCAGTCGCTGACGATGGTGGCCTGTGCAGACAGGGGCAGCCAGAACACGGCCGACACGGTGCTGATCAAAAACAGACTGCGGCGCATGGGGCGTCATCCAGGTTTAAACGGTATTTGTATTTTTGCACTTTATGGCAATGTTGAGGGCGTGTTTGCCACCCACGGCCGCGCCGCAATCACCGGCCGGGCGTTGCAGCCCTCCCCGCTCGGCCCGTCACCTCGGGCGGGGGCGGGCTGGCTGACCGGCCGGGGGTCCGCCCATGCACCCGCCCCGGATACCCGCAAAAAAGCGTCGCTGCCGGATGATCCGCAGCGACGCCGCTCGAGGCTCAAGATGTCCGGGCTGAGCCGCTCAACATCGCGGCCCGCCGTGCTGCCCGGGCAACGGCGTGCGCGGCCCGGCGCCCAGGGTTTACCGCTCAGGGTTTACCGCTCGGGGTTTACCGATCTGGGCTTGCCGCTCAGGGCTCGCCGATCAGCGCCGAATCGCTCGCCGACAACACCGCTGTCTGGCCCGATTCACTGAGCACCACCCCCTCACTCAGCACCACGCCCTCGCTCAGCACCACGCCCTCACTGAGCACCACGCCCTCGCTCAACACCAAGCCCTCGCTGAGCACCACCCCTTCGCTCAGCACCACACCCTCACTCAGCACCACGCCGCTGCCCAGCACCGTGCCGCCGCCCGATGCCAGCCAGGCACTGAGCGTGGCGCTGGGGATGAAGATGCCGGTAGCGCCGATGGACGAGCTGGCGCCCACCCACGCGCTGGCGCGCAGCACGCCGCTGGTCAGCAACAGCTGGTTGGCGGCAGGTGCCCAGGTGATCAACTTGACGAAGGTATTGGCCGGCACGCCGACAGCAGCCGGCCAGTAGCTCACGGTGTGGCGGCGTGCCACATCACGCGCCCACACCAGGCGGTGGTCATAAACCGGCTGAAACTGGCTGAACAGCGCGCTGCCGCTGACGATCTGGTTGCCGCCGGCGTAGACGATGCGGCTCCAGTTGAAGGTCTGGCCGTTGATCGTTGACGTGGCCAGCGGCATCGTCTTGCCCGGGGCCAGCAGGTTGGCACCAGCGGCGAGGGTGCCGGCCTCGACAGCGCCCTTGATGTCGGTGCGCAGCACCCGCGCCAGCCTGACCGCACCGTCGATGTTGAGCAGCCCTGCGCCCTGCTGCGGCAGATTGGCATTGGGCAGCGCTTGCGCTGAGTACTGCAGGATCGCCTTGATCAACGGCGGCGTCAGGCCCGGGTTGGCTTGCAGCATCAATGCCACCGCGCCACTGACCACCGGCGCGGCCACCGAGGTGCCGCTGAGCATCATCAGCGCCAGTCTGCCATCCTGTCTCGCCCCGCCTTGCGAATTCATCAGCGCCGGGTAGGTCACGGCCAGGTAATTGAAGGAGCCGCCCGAGCCCGCCTTGTTGGACGCCAGTGCACCGACGATCTTGTTGCCCGGCGCCACCAGATCGGGCTTGAGCAAGTTGTCGGCCTGGCGCACACCGCTGCTGTCCAGATAGCCGCCCCGCGTGGGGCCGCGTGAGCTGAACAGGTTGACGGTGTCGTCATTGCGCAGCGTCGTGCCCTTGCTGTTGGCCGAGCCCACGGTGATCACCGACGGCTCATGGCCGGGTGAGCTGACGGTGCCGTAGCGCTGCGCGCCGGTGGCAGATTGGCCAAAGTTGCCGGCCGCCACCACCACCGTGATGCCGGCGGCCACCGCGCTGCGTGCGGCGCGCGCCAGCGGGTCGGTCTGCCAGGATTCGGTCGAATCCGCGGCCAGGCTGAGGTTCATCACGCGGATGTTGTATTGCCGGGCGTGGCTGATCACCCAGTCGATACCGGCCAGCACATCGCTGGTCTGGCCATAGCCGTTGCCGTCCAGCACCTTCACGTCATACAGATTGGCATTGGGCGCGATGCCGGTCGCGTCTTTGGCCGGGTTGACGCCACGCCCGGCGGCGATCGACGCCACATGGCTGCCGTGGCCGTAGTAGTCAGCACGGTTGCTGCTGATCGCGTTGATCTCCGCCTCGTATTTGGCCATCGTCTCGCTGCCCGGCGTCAGCGCGGCCGACGCATCGACGCCCACCGCCCAGTCTTTGACACCGACCGCCGTGGCGTCACCCACCCTTTGAAAATCAACCGCCGCCTTGACACGAAAGCCCACCCCATCGGTGGCCAGCAGGTTGCTGTGGTACTTCTCGATGCCGGAGTCGAGCACCGCGATGCCCACGCCGGTGCCGTCAAGGCCGCTGTATTTTTTGGCACCTTGGTAGGTGCGCACGTCCGGGGTCAGGGTGCCGGTGATGGCTTCCAGCGCGCTGGCGGTGCGTGCCGTCAGCCGGTTGGGTGAGATGCCCTGCACATCGCTGCGCGCCGCGATGGCCCCCACCGCACTGGCCGGCAACAGCACCGACAGGGCATTGACCGACAGGTAGCGCATGTAGACCGAGCCGCCGCGGGCCAGCACGTCGGCGCGCAGCCCGGCCAGCGTCGGGTCGGCGCTGTCGGCGATGACCAGCACCTTGACATAGCGGATGCCCTTGTCGTCTCTGGCCCAGCTCAGTTTGGCGGTTTTGCCTGCCTCGACCACCGCTTGCAGGTCGGCCGCAATCTTGTCTGCCGGCGCCGTGCCAGCGTGCGCGCTGCGCCAACCGGAGGTTGCGGCCAGCAGTGCCAGCGCGGCCAGGGCCCCGGCCAGCGCAGCCCGCCACCGGCGCCTTTCGATCAGCACGATAAAAGGGGACAAATGGGTCATGGGATGGCTCCGAGGGTGCAGTGACCGGTGCGCCAGCCAAGGCTTGCGCGGTGACCGAAGCATCGCAGCCTGCCCCGCAAACAAGGGGGTTGGTCCCTCCAAAAAGTGATCAAAACGTGTTGCATATTTATCAGTAATCGAGAGGGGTTTTTCGCCCGGCACGGCCCGCAAAAACTTGAGGGCGATTGACGTGCAATTTGTCTCGGGCGCCAGGCGCCGCTTCAGCGCGTGGCGATGGCTTTTGATGAAGCCCGCCCGCCGAAACCAGCGGGCAAGTTGCAGCGTGCCAGCGCTTGGCCGGGCGGCCATGCCGGCGGGCGGCCTGATCGCAAGAAGGGGATCAACCGCCGCCAGGCACTTCCAGCCGATGCCCCGCCCCGGCGTGCTGGCCCAACAGCCGCACCAGCACCGGCAGGGCTGCGCGCAGTGCCGGCGCCAGCGTGTGCGGCGGGTTGATGACAAACAGGCCACTGCCCAACAGCCCGAAGCCGCGCTCATTGGGCTCGGCCACCGTCAGCCGGGCATGCAGCCAGCCCTTTTTGGCTTGCGCGTCGGCCACCGCCTTGAGCCGCTGCGGCAATTGCGCCGCCTCGCGCAGGTCAAGCTGCGGATACCAGACCATCACCACGCCCTCGGCAAAGCGGCTCAAAGCCTCGCGGCAGGCGGCCACCACAGCGGCGTAGTCGGTTTTGATCTCGTAGCTGGGGTCGATCAGCAGCAGGCCGCGCCGGCTGGGCGGCGGCAATTGCGCCTTCAGGCTGGCAAAGCCATCGGCGTGCTGCACCATCACCTGGCGATCACCGGCAAAGGCATCGGCCAGCAGCGCATGGTCGGTGGGGTGCAGCTCAAACAGCCGCAACTGGTCTTGCGGGCGCATCAAGGCGCGGGCAAAGCGCGGTGAACCGGGGTAGTGGGTCAGCTCGTCATTCGGGTTGAAGATTCGCAGCTGGGCCACGTAGTCGGCCAGCAGGCCGGGCAGGCCGGGCGCCTGCCAGAGCCGGGCGATGCCCTGCTTGTATTCGGCATGTTTTTGGGCCTGTTCACCGTGCAGCACGTAGGCGCCCGCACCGGCGTGGGTATCGACCAGCCGCCAAGCCTTGTCTTTGGCGTTCAGGTGGCGCAGCACCGCCACCAGCGTGGCGTGCTTGAGCACATCGGCATGGTTGCCGGCGTGGAAGGCGTGGCGGTAGGCGAGCATGGGGGGATGGTGCCATGAGGCGCTTGGGTGGCTGAGCAAGCACCCTCACTCGCAGTGCACGTTCCGGCTTGCAAGCCGGAACCGCTTATCTGGGCTCGTCGCGGGCGACTCAAAACACCCGCCTGGCCCCCACCCTTGCCCGCGTGCGGGGCAGGGAGAAAACCCTCACTCGCCCAGGTAAGCGGCGCGCACCTTCGGGTCGTTCAGCAGGGCTTTGGCGTCGCCGCTCATCGTCACCTCGCCCGACTCCATCACATAGCCCCGGTTGGCCAGGCCCAGCGCCCGGCTGGCGTTTTGCTCGACCAGCAGGATGGTGGTGCCCCGGCTGTGGATGTCGGCCACCACCTCAAATATCTTGTCCACCATGATCGGGCTCAGCCCCATCGACGGCTCATCGAGCAGCAGCACCTTGGGCCGGGCCATCAGCGCGCGGCCCATGGCCAGCATCTGCTGCTCACCGCCGCTCATCGTGCCGGCCAGTTGCACGGCCCGCTCTTTGAGGCGCGGAAAGATGGCAAACACCTTGTCGATGTCGGCCTGCACCTCGTCGTCATCGCGTACGTAAGCGCCCATCAGCAGGTTTTCGGTGATGGTCATGCGGCTGAACACGCCCCGGCCCTCGGGCACCATCACCAGCCCTTGCTTGACCAGATCCCAGGCGCCCTGCCCTTTGATGCTGTGGCCCATGAAGCGGATCTCACCGTCGGCCACCGGCTGGGTGCCGGTGATGGCTTTGAGGGTGGTGGTCTTGCCGGCGCCGTTGGCACCGATGAGCGAGACCAGCTCACCGCGCCGCACCTCGAAGCTGGCGCCTTTGACGGCCTGGATGCCGCCGTAGGCCACCTTCAGGCCGGCCACTTCCAGCAATACCTCGCTTTTGCTCATCTCAATCTCCGCAGCGCACAGGGTTGTAACCAAGTGGGCGCCGCGGATTCGGCTCTGCCGAGCCGCTGGCGTCGCCACCTTGAGGGGGCTGAGGCCGGGCACAAACGGCCTGCCGTTTGTGCCTGCCGAAGGGCCGGGCCTCAGGCCCGGCGCGGCCTGCAAGGACGCCGAAGGCGCTTCGGGGGTGGGCCATTAATGCGCTTTATGGCCGGCGCCGAGGTAGGCCTCGATCACCTTCTCATTGCGCTGCACGTCATACGGCGTGCCCTCGGCAATCTGCTTGCCGTAATCCAGCACGGTGACCCGGTCGCACAAGCCCATCACCAGCTTCACATCGTGCTCGATCAGCAGGATGGTGCGGCCGTCTTTGCGGATGCGGTCGATCAGCTCACGCAGCACCACTTTCTCGGTCGCGTTCATGCCGGCGGCGGGCTCGTCGAG
>JANMKO010000818.1:0-2198 GCA_031372085.1 Betaproteobacteria bacterium | reverse complement strand
ACCCAGTTGATGCGGGTCGGCGCGGTGGGCCAGTACACCCTGCTGGGCGAGAGCATCGACGACGCCGCCGGTGAGGCCTTCGACAAATCGGCCAAGCTGATCGGCCTGGCCTACCCCGGCGGGCCGGCGCTGGCGCAGTTGGCGCTGCAGGGCCGGGCCGATGCCTACCCACTGCCGCGCCCGCTGCTGCACAGCGGCAACCTCGATTTCTCGTTCGCCGGGCTCAAGACCGCTGTGTTGACCCAGCACCGCAAGCTGGGCCCGGCGCCCACGCCGCAGCAACTGGCCGATCTGGCGGCCAGCACCCAGGCCGCCATCGTCGAGGTACTGGTTAAAAAATCGCTGGCGGCGTTGAAGGCCACGGGCTTGAGCCGGCTGGTGGTGTCGGGCGGTGTAGGCGCCAATACCGAGCTGCGCCGGCAACTGGACGGCGCCACCCGGCGGCACGGCCTGCGGGTGCATTACCCCGCGCTGGATTTGTGCACCGACAACGGCGCGATGATTGCGCTGGCGGCCGCCATGCGGCTGCAAAGTGGGGCGTCGGTGGCGCTTAAAAACTATGCCTTCGACGTGCGGCCGCGCTGGCCGCTCGACCAGATCGACGGTTGAGCCGCCGGCCCGGGCGGCGCCCGACGGCACTGCGCACAGCCGCGCCCGCCCGCCGCGCCGCCATCCGGCCCAGCGCCAAAGGCTACAATCTGCAAGTTTTGCGCGCCGGGCTGAAGGGTTTGTCGCGCGATGCAAGCACGGCGTGGGTTGGTTTCACCCGCGACCGCAAGTGACAACCGGAACCGTCACAGACCGCGCCAAACCTTTCTGGCGGTCAGGCATGGCGGCTTCCATCCCAAAAAGGAAACACCATGTCCGTCGACAAAGCGCACCGCGCTGAAACCGTTGCCAGCAATGCCCGCAGTGTGGGCGACACCGGCTCACCCGAAGTGCAGGTGGCGCTGCTCACCGCCCGCATCAACGACTTGACGCCGCACTTCAAAACCCATTTGAAGGACCACCACGGGCGGCGCGGCCTGCTGCGCATGGTCAGCCGTCGGCGCAAGCTGCTGGACTATCTGAAGAGCAAGACGCCCGAGCGCTACACCGCGCTGATCGCCAAACTCGGCCTGCGCAAGTAAGCACGATTTGATGCCAAGAGCCTGTCTGGACATCCCCAGCACAGGCTCTTGGTCATTTGGAGCATCCCGGCCCGCATCGGCAGTGCTGTGTCATTCCAACGGTGTCTGATTTTTGACGGCCACCGCTGGAATGCCATCCCGCCCAGGCAGCCTTGAGTCTCCCGGCCACCCCGATGGCGCCGCCGCAAGTGCGCCGATACACCACTGAAATCAGGAGACGCTTCCATGAGCCTTTTCAACAAAGTCAGCAAGACCTTCACCTGGGGCAGCCACCAGGTGACGATGGAAACTGGCGAGATCGCCCGCCAATCGTCGGGCGCGGTGCTGGTCGATATCGAGGGCACGGTGGTGCTGGCCACCGTGGTGGCGCGCACCGACGCCAAGGCGGGCCAGGATTTTTTCCCGCTCACCGTCGATTACATCGAAAAAACCTACGCCGCCGGCCGCATCCCGGGCAGCTTTTTCAAGCGTGAAGGCCGGCCGAGTGAGCTCGAAACCTTGACCTCGCGTCTCATCGACCGCCCGATCCGTCCGCTGTTCCCGGAAGGCTTTTTCAATGAGGTGCAGGTCGTCATCCACGTGCTGAGCCTGAACCCCGAGGTGCAGGCTGACATCGCCGCGCTGATCGCGTCCAGCGCCGCGCTGTCGATTTCCGGCATCCCGTTCAACGGCCCGATCGGCGCCGCGCGGGTGGGCTATGTCAATGGCGCGTACGTGCTGAACCCGGGCAAGACCGAGCTGACCAACAGCCAGATGGATTTGATCGTGGCCGGCACTGAGTCTGCCGTGCTGATGGTCGAATCCGAAGCCGACCAGTTGAGCGAAGAATTGATGCTGGGCGGCGTGGTGTTTGGCCATGAGCAAGGCAATATCGCCATCAACGCCATCCATGAGCTGGTGCGTGATGCCGGCAAGCCGGTGTGGGATTGGGCCGCGCCCGCCAAAGACGAGGCCTTCATTGCCCAGGTGGGTGCGCTGGCCGGTGAGCCGCTGAAAGCTGCTTACCAGATCCGCAGCAAGCAGGCCCGCACCCAGGCGTGCCGGACTGTCACCAGCAACGTGATGGCC